>JADHXT010000207.1 GCA_016782825.1 Candidatus Brocadiia bacterium
CAAGTGAAGATGAAGAGCTGGGGGGAACCTTTCTTGAGGAGAAATGTTCCCCCCAGACCCCCCTCCAAAGACCTTTACATTGGCGGCATCGGTGCCTTGCGGCCGGCTTTGGCCAGCAGGTCGGCGTAGAGCGCTTCGTGAGCGCGCACCATCGCGTCCAGGGAGAAGTGCTGGCGGACGTGTTCCCGCGCGGCCCCACCGAGGGCGCGAGCGCGATCGCGGTCATCAAGCGCCTGGCGGATGCCGCTGGCGAGCCCGGCCACGTCCCTGGGGCTTACGAGCAGGCCGGTGCGGCCGTGCTGCACGACATCGACCACGCCTTCGACGCGGGTGGCGACCACCGGCAGGCCAGCCGCCATGGCCTCGAGGAGCGCATTCGGCATCCCCTCCCACAGTGAGGCGAGCACGAACACGTCGGTGGCGGCGAGCACCGCGGGCACGTCGTCGGTGAAGCCGAGGAAGGTGACTCGGTCGTCGATGCCGAACTCGCGCGCCTGGGCCTTCAAGGGCTCTTCGAGCGGCCCCTGGCCGACGACGAGAAAGCGGCACCGGGGCAGCGAGTGGGCGATGGCCGCTGCGGCACGGAGAAACCAATGGATGCCCTTCTGCTCGTGCAGGCGGCCGATGGTGGTCACGAGGGGCGCGTCGAGCGGCAGCCCGCGCTCCTCCCGGAAGCCGCTCTGGCGCGTGGCGAAACGCTCGACGTCCACGCCGTTGGGGATGACGGGGAGCTTGTCGCGGGGGAAGCCGCCCTCGATCATCCAGTCGCGCACGCCGGCCGACACGCACACCTCGGCGTCCACGAGGCGGTGGGTGCGGCATTCGAGGGTGCGGCGGCGGGGGCGGTTGCGCTCGGCCACTCGGGCGGACGAAAGCACGGCGGCGAGGCCCCGGCCGACGGCGGCGAAGCGGGTGAGCAGGTTGGCGTGGAAAAGGAAGCTGTGGGCCATGTCAGCATCGCGGAGCAGGCGCCGCAGACGCCAGAAGGGGCGGATGTCCCACTTGCCGCGAGCGTGCAGGAGGTGGACGGGGATGCCGGCGTCGCGAAGAGGGGTTCCCATGCGACCCTCGCCAGCCAGGCAGGCCACGGCCGGCTGGTAGGTGGCACGGTTGAGGCGGGTGGCGAGGTGGCAGAGCGTCTGCTCGGCCCCTCCCGTGTCGAGTTCGGTGATGACGTAGAGCAGGCGCGTCATGGGGACGGCGTGTCCGTGGCAGCGTCGCCGTGGGGGTGGGCCTTGTCGTACACGGACTTGAGCTTCTCGGTGGTCACGTGGGCGTAAATCTGCGTGCTGGCGAGGCTGGCGTGGCCGAGGAGTTCCTGCACGGAGCGCAGGTCGGCCCCGCGGTTGAGCATGTGGGTGGCAAAGCTGTGGCGGAGCGTGTGGGGTGTGGCTTCGCGGCTGAGTCCGGCGATGCGGGCATACTTGTGGAACATGCGGCGGATGCCGCGGTCGCTGAGGCGGCCGGCGGACTTGTTGAGGAAGATGGCCGTGCGGTGTCGGGGGCCGGGCCGCCCGATGCGGGAGCGCACGTCGAGGTAGCTTCGCAGGGCCTGGACGGCAGGCCCGCCGAGCGGCACGAGGCGCTCCTTCTTGCCTTTGCCTTTGGCCTTCACCACCTCGCCAAGGAGGTCCAGGTCGTCGAGGCTGGCGGCGGCCAGCTCGCCGATGCGCATGCCGGTGCTGTAGAGCATCTCGAGGATGGCTCGGTCGCGGAGGCCGGTGGGGCCGTTGTCCTCGGGGGCGGCGAGGAGCCGTTCCACCTCGCCTTCGTCGAGGAAGATGGGGAGGCGCTGTTCGCGGCGGGGCGCCGAAAGGCTGGCGGCCGGGTTGTCGGCCACCACGCCTTCGCGAACGAGGTACTTGTAGAACGAGCGCAGCGAGGCGAGCTTGCGTGCGATGGTGGTGCGGCTGATGCCGGTCTGGCGGAGCTGTGCCAGATGGCGGCGGACGTGCACCGAGGTGATCGCGGCGGGGTCGAACTCACCGTCCTCACACACCAAGCGCTCGAACTGCACGAGGTCGGCGGAATAGGCTCGGAGCGTTTGTGGCGAGCATCCCTTTTCGGCCTCGAGGTAGCCGAGGAATCGGTCGATGGAATCCGCCATGCTCGCCCCCTATTTCCCCCGCGCGAAGCCGAAGCAGAACCGCGTGCAGCGGATGTCGTTCACTCGCATCTCGGTGAGAATGGCCACGACGGGGGGGATGTGGCGAAGTTCACGGATCGCCCAGGCAAACACATCGGCGTTCTCTGCCCCGCCGCGTACCTGGTCAACGATCTCGCGGAGCAGCGGCAAGGAGCCGAAGCGTCGGGAGAGCACGCCGAGGAGCTCGGGGTCGAATTCCTTGTAGCACTCGTCGCCGAGCAGGTGCTCGAGCCAGCGATGGCGCAGCCAGAGCGTCCAGTAGCGCTGCTGCCACTCGTCGATGGCTCGATCGCCCAGGTCCTTGCCAGCTTTCTGGCTGGCGAGATACTTGTGGCGCTCGGCTTCGCGCCAGGCGTGGTGGAACAGGCTCTTCTTGGCACCCATAGTTGTGGCTCTCAGTTGTGTGTTGCCTGGCCCTCGATCGCATCGAGCAGCGAGAGGAGGACACCCTGGTTGCGCGCGGCCGCCGTGGCGGTCGTGAGCGGCGGGCCGTCGCCTTGGGCGGCCGCGCAGAAGCGCTGGATGGAGGTTTTCATAAAGTCGTCGCACGTCTGCTCGCGATTGCCGAGGCGGAGGAATCCGTGGAAGGTTCCCCCGGCGTCGGGCGCGCTGCCGCAGTCCACGACGTGGTCGCCGAACCCGAAGCGCCGCTCGAAGGGGGCCTGGGCCAGCTTGGCCACACGAATGGTGCAGCGGCAAGACGTGACGCCGTCCTGGAGGGTGAACGCGGCGTCGGTGGCCTCGCTGCCCATGTGGCCGGCCACCGAGCCCGGCACGAGGGTGCCTTCGGGCATCAGTGTCAGCAGGATGCTCAGGGAGTGGGGAGCGAGGTCGAGCCAGATGTCGCGGCCCCGCGGGCCGGCGGGCTTGAGCTTGGAGGTCATGACGCCGGTGAACGAGTCGCGGGTGTCGCAGGCCTCGGGCAGGAACCGAGCGTACGCTTCGGCCGCGGCCGTGTACTGGGTGTTCACCGACAGCACGACGCCCTGGCGCTCGGCCAGGGCGGTGAGCTCGAAGGCTTCGGCCACGAGTTCGGCGGTGGTGGCGTTGGGCCGCCACACGAAGGGCTTCTCGCACAGCACGGAGCAGCCTGCCTCGAGGCACGCGCGGGCCTGCGGGCCGTGGAGCGGCCAGGGGGTGCAGATGCTCGCGGCGTCGGGGGCTTCGGTGGCGAGGAGGGCGTCGAGATCGGTGTAGCCGCGGCCCGCGAAGCCACAGCAAGAGGCGAGGGTATCTTGCGTGGCGGCCACGCTTTCGGAGGTGGAGCCGAGGAAAGCGACGACCTCGCATCCCAGGCAGGTGTACCAGGACGCGTGGTGGCGTCCGAAGCCCGATGCTCCCAGGATAGCGACGCGCAGGCTCATCTTCGGCTTCTCTCGTTGCCGGGTGTTATTTCATCGCGCACAGCAGATGCACCGCGGCGGCCACGGCAGCCACCACCGCCAGCATGCACCCTAGACAGAACGCTGAATCGAGGAGCACGGCCCGCACGCCCTTGCGACGCGTGGCCGCGTAGGCCAGCGCGACGACGACGCACAGCAGCAGGCCAGCCAGGTAGCGGACAATCGCCTCGTTCACGCCTCGTCGCCCTCCGTCCTGTCGGCCAAGTAGTAGGCGTCGGCCATCACGAGCACGTTGAATGCCGCGGACACGAGGGTGAACGTGAGGCCGAGGTCGGCCATGCGCGAAGGGGAGGGCGACACGGTGACGGCGGAGCCGGCGGCCATGGCGGCCTGGCGCGCGGCCTCGCCCGCGTGGCTGGCCACGCCGGCCACCGCCGCAATCGGGCCGTCAAAAAGTTGGAGAAGGAATGCCCACTTATGACCCGTGGCCGACACGGTGGCAAGGCCGCCCATGCACAGGCCGGCGGCAAACACGCCCACCACGGTCAAGGCATAGAACAACGCCCGCGTTCGGCGGCCAGTGTACCAGTGCCCTGCACCAGGGAAAAGCCATGCCAGCAGCAGCGTCCTGGCGGGATCTCTCGGGATTGCTTTGTCCACTCAGCTACTCCGCTTCCGTGCGTGAATCCCATGCTACACGAAACCGAAATCCGAGTCAACAGGGCACTTCGCCCGCGTGGTTGACACGTGGCGCAGCCGCATGCTATACTGCGCACCCCTGGTTGGCGAAGTGTCCCGACAACGGGAGAATCAACCCATGCGCAAAGCCTTCCCGAGCCTGTTGGCTGCCGCCCTGGCCCTGGTGGCCATCGGGTGTGGCGCGCGAGGCACGCGCGATGTGGAAAAGCTGCTTGAAGACCTCACCAGCGGCTCCGAGCGCCGCCAGCGCCAAGCCGAACGCAGCCTGACCGAACACGGCCGAGCCATGATCAAGCCGCTGGCCAGCATCATTACCGGCGAGGATGCGGAAGACGAGCTCGAGATGAGCGAGGCCCGCCGTCTGGAGCTCCGCGTGCCGGCTGCCCGCGCCCTCGGCGTGATGGCCGAGCACGCCTCGCTGGCACGTTCCGAGGCCGAAAACGCCGCGGCTCCGCTGCTCGTGGCGTTGAAGGACAAGGACCGCGCGCTTCGTATCCAGGCCGTCACCTCCCTCGGCCACTTCACGCAGCTCTCCTCGCCTGTAAACGACGTGGTGCTCCTGCTGCGCGAAACGGACGAAGAGCTGGTCAAGGCTGCCGTTGAGGCCCTGCGGCGCAACGCGCTCCAGTCCATCGACCGCATTGTGCTGCCCGACGAGCCCGCGGTGGTCGCCGGTGCCAAGACCGAATGGCCCCGCCTTCTCGAACGCCTGGGAAGCACCGATGACGACATCCGTCTCGAGGCCGTGCGCGAGCTCGGCAGGCGCGAGAGCGCGCGAGCCGCGCCGCTGCTGCTCAAGCATCTGGCCACGGACCCCGGCGGCGACGTGCGCTATGCCGCGCTCCGCCTGTGTCTCGCGGCAGCGGCCGCCGCCCCAGAAGCTCCCTTTGTGGCCAAGCTCCGCCAGCAGATCGTCACGTCCTTTGCCGAAGACGCCGACAGCCGAGTAACCCTCCTCGCGGCACAGACGCTCGCCGACAAGCGGGCCGACCTGGTGGGTGGGTTCCTCGGGCGCGTCCAGCAGGCCGTGAAGGCCTGCGACGAACGTCTCCGCGACGACGCAGGCGAGGGCGGACGGATGAAGTACGCCGCCGCCACCCGGTCCGACGCCGTGCTCGCCCTGCGCAATCTCCACAGCAAGGAGCGGGACCAACTGCTCGCCGAGCTCGTGAGCCAGAAGAACGGCGAGGCCGTACGCATCCGGCGAGCGGCTGCCCGGGTGCTGGCCAATGCCACCACCTCCGAGGCCGTCGGAGCGCTTCGTGAAGCCATGCAGGACGACGACAGCATCGTGAAGCTCGTGGCCGCCCAGGCACTGGGGCGGCGCGGCGACCTCGATGCCGTCAAATACCTCATCGTGCTGCTCAGCCACAAAGAGACGAAAATCCGCACGCCCGCTGCCGACGGCCTCGGCACGCTGGGGGCCAAGGCACTCGGTCTGCTTGTGGAGCAGCTCGGCGAAGCTCTCGACGAGGCGGGCAAGCTGGCCCACTGGCAGGTGCCCCTCGCGGAACTCGAAGGCAAGAAGCAACTGAGCGACGACGAACAGGAGAAGGCTGAGAGGCTCCGCGAAGCCATCGCGGCATTCAAGCAGAAAGCGGGGGGCCGCGACGAGAGGCACATCGCTTGGGGCATCACATCGGGCATTGGCGACATCGCCGCCGAGATCGGCAGTGCGGCGGCACCGGCGCTGGAGGTGATCCTCCGCGCTTCGCTCTGCCACTACGCCGAGGTGCGTCGCGTGGCGGCGAAAGCCCTGGGCAGCTTCGAGGGAAAGAAGGCCATTGCGGCACTCGCAGCGGCGCTGAGCGACCCGGATGACACGGTGCGGTGGTATGCGGCCACGTCGCTGGAAAAGCACGGCACGGCCGCGGTGGCCGCTCTGATTGCGGCTCTGGGCGATGGCCAGACGGCGGGGCCGCGAGCGGCCGCTCTGGCAGCAGCCACTCTCGCACGGATCGGCGATGCTGCCGCCCTCAAGCCCCTCACCGCACGGTGCGCCGCACGCGCGGGAGAAACGAGTGCCGACCTCGTGTGGGCTCTGGGCGAAGTGCTGCATCGCAACGCCGACGCGGCCGATGCCGCCGCTGCCAGGAAGGCATTGATCCAGGCCGCGCAATCGGCCAAGGACGCCGAGGTGGCTCGGCTGGCACGCCACGCGCTGGCAAAGAGCCAGTAGCTTCCGAGAGCCCCAGCCTGCACCGCTATCGGTGTAAATGCAGGTGGGGTATGGACTTTTTCCACTTTCTCGCAGGAAATCGCTTGACATCTCGGCCACAGAGTGTATAAGTGAAGGGTGTCAAAGCATTTAACCTATTGAAGGGCACGAACGCGTGTTCCGCCTGTCAATGTTCCTCGCCGTTGCGGCCGCCGCTGTGGCTGCGGCCCT
>JADHXT010000208.1 GCA_016782825.1 Candidatus Brocadiia bacterium
CGATGGGTGAAGCTCGATGTGGTGCGCCGCGCGACGCCCGTTCGGCTGAGGGGACTGAAGAGCGGCCTCGCGCTGGCGGCGGGACTCAAGGGGCTGGCCTTCGACCGCCAGTCGGGCATCGCCCTGGAGCCCGGCCTGCTGCTGGGCCGGGGCATCGTGAGCGCCAAGGGCCGCCTCGACGCGGGCAAGCTGCGCGCCCACTTCGCCGAGCGCCCCGACGAGTCCCGCGAACTGCTCCGCGTGGGCCAGGCCAAGGCGGCCACGGCCTTCGTGCTCGACATCCACAGCTTCTTCCTCGACGGCACCGAGGCCACCGAGCTGTTCCGCGGTCACCGGGTCACCGCCTCGCTGGAGCCCGGGGCGCTCCTCGAGGCGGCGCGGCTGGCCGGCGGCAGCCTGGCGCGCATCGTGGGGCCCGACGGCTCGTTCGTCTACTCCCACGACCCCAGCACGGGACGCACGTCGCCGAGCTACAACATCCTCCGCCACGGCGGCACCGTCTATGCCATGATCGAGTTGTTCGAGGCCACGCGGGAGAAGGCCCTGCTCGACGCGGCCGAGCGAGCGATCCGCTACTTGGTGGCACAGGCGGTGACCGTGCGGGTGGGGCAGCGGGAATTCTCCTGCATCGCCGAGGGGGGCTACGTGAAGCTCGGCGGCAACGCGCTCGCCATCGTGGCCCTGGCCAGGCATGCCGCCGTGACCGGCGACCGTCGCCACCTGCCCCTCATGCAGCGGCTGGCCGGCTGGATGCTCGCCACGCAGAAGGCCGACGGCCGGTTTGGGGTCCATAAGCTCCGCGTCAGCGACGGCAAGGCGATGGACGTGCGGTCGGACTACTACCCCGGCGAGTCGCTGCTCGCCCTCGTGCGGCTGCACGCGCTGGACGGCGACGCCCGATGGCTCGACGCTGCCGAGAAGGGCGCGGGATACCTCATCAACGTCCGCGACCGCGGCCTCGCCCTCGGCCAGCTCAACCACGACCACTGGCTGCTCTACGCGCTCAACGAACTCTACCGCGTGCGACGCAAGGCGCTCTACGTGCGGCACGCCTTCCGCATCGTGGATGCCATCCTCCTGAAGCAAAACCGCAATCCCGGCATCCCCGACTGGCACGGCAGCTACTACCGCCCGCCGCGCTCCACCCCCACGGCCACACGCTCTGAAGGGCTCGCGGCTGCCTACCAACTGGCACGCGACTTCGACACGCCCGACCGCGCGGCGTGCATCCTTGAAGGCATCCGGCTCGGCGTCGCGTTCCAGCTCCGCACCCAGTTCCGCCCGGAGAGCGTCCTGTACTTCGACGACCCGCAGCAGTGGCTCGGCGCGTTCCGCGAGAGCCTCACGGGATGCGAGACCCGCATCGACTTCACACAGCACAACCTCTCGGCGCTGCTCGGCCTCCGCCGCATCCTGTTGGCGAAGGCGAAGCGGCCAGACTGAAGACGCGGCGTGGGGACACACCTCCCACAAGGAATGGCCCCCGCCGTGCCTGGTGGTTCTTGTAGGCGGGGCGTCTCTGCCCCGCGTCTTTCCGCAACAGGAGCTGTCTAGGCGAACTTCGCGGCGGCGTCCTTGGCGTGGCGGGTCCACTCGTGAAGTCGACGGGGGTGGCCGGCCAGGGTCTGGAGTTCTCTCAGCACAATCTGCACGTGGCACCCTTCGAGGCGGCGGAGACCCTCCTCGAGGTCGCGCCGCAGCGCGGCTGTGTCCTGGGCGAAGACCACATCGGTCGCCTTCTGTCGCCACATGATCACATAGTCGGAGCCACAGCGGTCGACCACCGCGTCGAGGTCGGTCCAGGCGCTCGCCACGAAAATCCGCAGGTTCGAGATGGAAAGCACCCCGTCGATCTTCTGCGTGAGGCCCTCGCAGCACCCGTAGCCCACGAGACCGTAGCGGGCCATGATGGGCCGCTGGTAGTCGAGCAGAAACTCCTCCCACATGGCCGGCGACACGGGATCGAACTCCTGGCTGTTGAGCATGAGCCAGCAGTTCGCGGCGGTGTGGCGGCCGCGCGCGTCGGGTGTGCCCAGTGGCTCGCTGCACGTCATCGGGCCGGTGTGGTTCGGTGTGAGGAGCCCCGTGGATTCGGCCGCGTCGATCCCGGCCAGGGCGGCATCGCGGAGGTGTGCCATGAGGCGGTGCACGAGGTGGGGCGCGGTGGCCATGTCGAGCATGAGCTGCGTGAGGCCACGAAGCGCGGCGGCGTCGGTGCAGAGGATGGCGCCCAGGGGTGGAGAGCACACGAGGCGCGGGGGGAGCACGTGGCCCAGCAGGTGGTGCGCTCGATCGAGCGCGTCGTCCGTCCGCTGCCGATGGAGAGAGAAGCGGGGCGAGGCGAGCCGGGCGAAGTGGGACTCTGTTTTCAGCGGCGGGTCATAGGCCCAGGCGCCTCCTTGGGCGCCCGAGTGGTGGCGGGCGATCTCCACGCCCCACCGGTTCGGTGGCTCGCAGTCCCACACCGCGCCCACGGGGAGCCACGGGTCGAGTGGCTCATCGTCGCCGATGTCGCGCTTGATGAGTGCCTGGCGGAAGCGGCGCTCGAGCGAGCGCAGCCAGGGCTCTTCGCACTCGAGCACGGCGTCGGGGAGCAACTCGGCCCAAGCCCCCACGGGCCGGCACCACACGGGCGCGCGGTCGGGGCGCTGGAGCGCGTTCACGCGGCGCCAGCGCTGGCGGGCCGCCTCCATCTCGGCGCTGTGGGCGTGATCGGCCACCTGGCGAGCCAGCTCGCGCACGAGGGCCACTTCGCGTGGAGGCAGTTCGGCCACGGGCAGTCTCCTCGTTCCCTACGATACTCGGCTCGGGGCGCCGCGCAAGTCGCTTGACCCCGCGGATGGCCGCGCGTATCATCGTCCGGTGACCCGCAACTGCCTGATAGGAGCCTCACTGATGGCAACGCGTCGTCCCAATGTGATCGTGTTCTTCACCGACCAGCAGCGCTGGGACTCGACGGGCGTGCACGGCAACCCCCTCGACCTGACGCCCAACTTCGACCGCATGGCCCGCCGCGGCACCCACTGCCACAATGCCTTCACCTGCCAGCCCGTGTGCGGCCCCGCACGGGCGTGCCTCCAGACAGGGCTGTATGCCACGGCCACCACGTGCTTTCGCAACGGCATCGCGCTGCCGCCGAACCTGAGGACACTCGCCCACGACTTCGGCGACGCCGGCTACCAGACCGCCTACATCGGCAAGTGGCACCTGGCGAGCCAGAACGCCGTTCCCGTCGAGGAACAGGGCGGCTACGACTACTGGCTCGGCGCCAACGTCCTGGAGTTCTGCTCCCAGGAATACCACACGGTGATGTACGACAAGCAGGGCAATGAGGTGTTGCTGCCGGGCTACCGCGTGGACGCGCAGACCGATGCCTGCATCCGCTACATCCACGACCACAAGGACGCGCCCTTCTTCCTCTTCACCTCCTACCTCGAGCCTCACTTTCAGAACCACGTGGACGACTTCCCGCCTCCCGACGGCACCCGCGAGAAGTACGAGGGGCGGTGGATTCCGTCCGACCTCGCGGCGCTTGGCGGCACGGCCCACGCCCACGTCGGCGGCTACTGGGGCATGTGCAAGCGCCTCGACGAGGCCCTCGGCCGCCTGCTCGACGCCCTCAAGAGCCTGGGCATCCTCGACAACACCATCGTCTGCTTCACCAGCGACCACGGCTGCCACTTCAAGACCCGCAACGGCGAGTACAAGCGCTCGTGCCACGAAAGCTCCATTCGCATCCCCACCGCGTTCCAGGGGCCGGGCTTCGACGCCGGCGGCCAGCTTCAGGAGCTGGTGAGCCTCGTGGACGTGCCGCCCACGCTGCTCGACGCCTGCGGCATCGCCGTGCCCGGCCATATGCAGGGCCGCTCCATCGTGCCCCTCACCCGGGGCGAGCGCGACGGCTGGCCCGAAGAGGCATTCGTGCAGATCAGCGAGGCTCAGGTGGGACGCTGCATCCGCACCCATCGCTGGAAGTACAGCGTAAGCGCGCCCGATGGGAAGGGCGGCAGCGACCCCGCCTCCGACCACTACGTGGAGGAGTTCCTCTACGACCTGCAATACGACCCCCACGAACTCGACAACCGCATTGGCCTCGAGTCGCACCAGGCGGTGGCCGAGCATCTCCGCCAGCGCCTCATCCAGCGCATGGTCGAGGCCGGCGAGGAGGCCCCCACCATCGAGCCCGCGCCCAGCCGCCGCGGTGGACAGAAGCGCGTGAGCGCCGACGAAGTGAGGATGTGACATGACCCCGACGACGTGGCGAACCCGAGCCCTCTGGCTGGCAGGAGCGTGCATGATGGCGGCGAGTGTACGTGGCGATGTGCCCTATGCCGTGGCGAAGAAGCCCTGGCCACAGAACCTCGGCAACCACCGGGCCGTGGTCCGCGTGGAAACCAAGGCCGACGCCGTGTGGGCGCACCTGCCGTGGCGGCGCCGCGACAGGCAGCCGGGGAAAAAGCACATCCTCGTCGTGGATGCGGCCACGGGCAAGGAGATCGCAAACGTCGCCCGCGCCAGCATCCGCCGCGAGGCGGGCGACCTGGTGTTCCAGCCGGCGACGGTGCCCGGCGACTACTTCGTCTACACCCTGCCGACGGTCACTCACGGCCGCTCCTTCGTCCGCACCGTCTATCCGGCGCCGAAGGCCACCGCCGACGCCGCCTGGGTGAAGAAGCACGAGCTCAGCCGCGACGAGTTGACGAAGGGCGCCGTGTGGGCCCGCCTGCCGGCGGCCACGGTGGTGCGGTTCGAGGCACGGAGCGCCTTCCACCGCTTCGACCCGATGGAGGTGATCGCCACGGCCGACGAGACGAAGCAACTCCTCGCGAAGCATGCGGACTCGTCTTATCTCTTCTTCCCCGAAAGCCGCCGCCACCCCATCTGCATGACCGACGACCTGCCGCTCTGCTGGGTGCAGCGCGGCCCGGCCACCACCTTCAAGGGCACGGCCCACCGCGGCGAGTTCTACGCCTTCCAGATCGGCGTGTGGGCGGCCCGCGCGGCGCTGGCCGATGTGCGGGTGGTCTTCGGCGACCTGCGGGGCGAGGCAGGAACCCTCCCCGCCGCTGCCTTCCGCTGCATCAACACGGGCGGCGTGGACTGGATGGGGCAGCCCTTCACCAAGCGGGTGGACGTGCCGAAGGGCCGCGTGCAGGCCCTGTGGTGCGGCGTGCAGATTCCCAAGGGCGCCGCGCCCGGCAAGGTTGCCGGGACGGTGACGATCCAGGCGAAGGGGGCGCCGGCGGGGACCGTGTCGCTCGAGCTCGACGTGTCGCCCAAGGTGCTCGAGGACGGCGGCGACGGCGAGTTGTGGCGCCACGCGCGGCTGCGCTGGCTCGATTCCACGCTGGCCGTGGACGACGAGGTGGCCGCGCCCTACACGCCGCTGGCCGTGCGGGGCGGCACGGTGGGGTGCCTCGGCCGCCGCGTGGCGTTCGGCCCCGTCGGCCTGCCGCAGAGCGTCGAAAGCCTGTTCCCCCACAGCGTGGACCGCACCGACGCCCCGCCGACGGCGGTCCTCAGCCGGCCCATGACCTTCGTGGTCGAGGGGGCTGGTGGCGTCGAGTCCTTCGCCGCCAGCAAGACTCGCACGCTGAAGAAGGCTCCCGCCACGCTCATCCGCGAGACGACGAGCGAGAGCGCCGCGTGCCGGCTCGTCTGCTGGACGAAGATGGAGTCCGACGGCTACATCAACTGCCGCCTGTCCCTCACCGCCACGCGCGACACCGACGTGAAGGACATCCGCCTGGAAGTGCCGTTCCGGCCCGAGGTGGCCGAGTTCATGATCGGCATGGGCAAGACCGGCGGGCGGCGGCCCGCGACGTGGGCGTGGAAGTGGAACCAGGCGAAGCATCAGGACAGCCTGTGGCTCGGCACCGTGAACGCAGGCCTCCAGATGAAGCTCAAAGGCCCGAACTACGCGTGGCCGCTGGTGAACGTCCACTACCACCACAAGCCGCTCGATGTCCCCGACGCGTGGCACAACGGCGGCAAGGGCGGCTGCGGCATGGCCCTCGCCAAGGACGGTGCGGCCGAGAGCGTGGTGGTCACTGCCTACAGCGGTCCGCGCGCGCTGAAGAAGGGCCAGACCCTCCGATTCGACGTGGGCTTCCTCGTCACCCCCGTCAAGCCCCTCGACCTCGCGGGGCACTGGAAGAACCGCTACTGGCACGCCCACACGCCGCCCGAGCAGGCCGTGCAGCGCGGCGCCAACGTGATCAACATCCACCACGGCAACGCCATCAACCCCTACATTAACTACCCCTTCCATCGCTCCCGCGAGCTGGCCGCCTACGTCGCCCGCGGCCACGCGGCCGGCGCCAAGGTGAAAATCTACTACACCCTCCGCGAGTTGTCGAACCACATCACCGAGATATGGGCGCTCCGCAGCCTCAACCACGAGGTGTTTGCCGACGGCCCGGGCGGTGGCTACTCGTGGCTCGTCGAGCACCTGGGCAGCGGCTACGTGCCGGCCTGGCACCACTGGTTCTCCGATGGCGACGTGGACGCCGCGCTCGTGACCACCGGCGTGTCGCGGCTGCACAACTACTACATCGAGGGCCTCGCTTGGCT
>JADHXT010000209.1 GCA_016782825.1 Candidatus Brocadiia bacterium
TTAGCTTCGGATTCAGGCCGTGCAAACGTCCTTGACACACACGGCGAGGATTGCTATAGTGCAAAAGTGCCGGTTAGGCCAAACGCCAACCACTCCCAGACGAGGGCATCAGCGATGCATAGCCTCCTGCCCGTAGCGTTCTTGAATCTCGGGGCGCCGGAGGCCATCTTGATTGGCATCGTCGCGCTCATCCTCTTTGGCCCGCGCCTGCCCAGCGTCATGCGCTCGCTCGGCAAAGGCATCGTCGAGTTCAAGAAGGGGATCCGCGACACCGAGGACGAGCTCAACCGCGAGATCGAGTCGACCGACCGCGCCGCCGACCGCCGCATCGACCACAAGTCGGACGAGTGATCCTCGTCCTGCCCCACGGCCTCCCCGGGCGGCATAGCCAAGTGGACCAAGGCGACGGATTGCAAATCCGTTATCACGGGTTCGAATCCCGTTGCCGCCTCCATTTTTCCGGTAAAAAGCCTGGGCTGTCGGGTTGACCAGCCCAAGCCTCCCGCTTACCAGCTTCCCCCTGAACCGACCCCCCTTTGTCTGCCTGTGTTTGAAGCACAGAGAGACAGGCCCATGAGCTCCATTAGGCGTTGCCACGCATAGCCTTATGCACTCCTTCCTGGCCTCGGGGTCTACGGCAGAAAGGCCCTGATCCAGGTGTTCCAGGAACCCCATGAACGCATCGGCCAGAGCATCAGGGTCGTCTGCCCCCACCGTTGGCTCGATGTCGAGAGCGTCAAGCCTCGCCGCCAGGCGGGTTCTCTGTTCGCTGAGTTCCCTGACTTCAGTCATCAGTTGAATGGCAACTGCGTCGTCCTCAACCATCAGGACCCTGCGGCGCGCCCTTGCGAGCACCGTGTCGGCCTCCTTCAACTGCGATGACAATGCTGCCTTCTCCGACCCAGACTGGGCTGAGACGGCCTGCAGTTCCTGGCGCATCGTCTCGACCACCTGCGCGCGGATGTCTGCCTGGAAGTACGCCGACCTGATCTTTGCCACGACCACGCGTTCCAGCGCCTCGGCGTCGACAGTGCTTGGATGACCAACACGGGCTCCGCTCAGGTACTCGCCACAGGCGTACCTCCTGTACCGGTACTCGTTCCCGTTGTGGCGACGGACGAGTGGCATTCCGTGCATCTTCGAACCGCACGAGCAGAACACGAGTCCAGAGAGGAGGTACGGCGAGGAAGCCCTCTGCCGGTTCTGCTGTCGCCGGCCCTTGTCCTTGATCTTGGCCCGAGCTGCCAGCGACAGAGACCTGGGCACAATCGCATCGTGCGCGTCCGTGACGACGATCCAGCTGTCTTCCTCGTTATGAATGGTGCGCCCGCGCTCCGTTCTCGGGCGCCGAACAGGCCCCTCACCATCGGTTCCGTGGAACTTGCCGTACGTGTGACGATTGTAGACGGCATCGCCTCCATAGGCCGGGTTGAGGAGCAGATCACGAATGGTAGACTGGCACCACTTCTTGCCTCTAGGCGACTGGATCCCCTCCCTGTTCAGAAGCTGCGCGATCCTTCTGTAGCCGTAGCCGCGGTTGACGTACAGGTCGAAGATCCTGCGGACGACGTCGAGCTCGCCGTTGGCAGCCGGAGTGAGCCTGACCCGCTCGCTCTGGCTTGAGTGCTGTCCCTTCTCGAGGACGCGTGTGGACCCCGCCACCTCATCGATAGCGAGTCTGCGGTACCCATAGGGAGCTGGTCGGCCGCAACTGTACCCCTTCCTCGCTGTTGAGATGGCTCCGCGAAGAGTGTCCCTGCTGAGGTTCACCAGGAACTGGTGCTTGGTCCACTGCTGCACGGAAAGAACGAGGTCGCCTTCGTCACCATCTGGGATGTTGTCGGCAACGTAGATGACCTCGGCCCCATGCTGTCTTAGCATGTACCGCCAGTGCCCGGCCTCGTCGGGGTCGTCGCGACTGAACCTGCTCACGTCGTAGACAAGAACGGAGTGGAACGCTCCAGACCTCGCGTCCGCAATCATGCGATGGAAGTCTCGCCTGCGGGCAGTGTCGGCGCCGCTGACCGCATCGTCAGTGTACTCCTCGAGGATTGAGTAGCCTTCCGCCTTGGCGTACGCCTCGAGCACCTTGCGCTGGTCATCGATGCTCTGCTCCTGCTTCTCGGTGGAGCGACGGAGGTACAGCACTGCGTTCTTGTTCCTAGCCACCTTTCACCTCGATTTCATGCAAGAGCGCTGAGACTGGCAACAGAGAGCATGCTCTTCTGCCGGGCGCCTCGCGGCCACCCGAGTCTCAGCGCATTGGTACGCTGCTTGATTCTGCTCAACTGCTGCTCTCTGCTGCCAAGCGCATTCTACCATCGGCGCGCCGGGTGTCAAGATGACTTGGGGGTCTCTCCGTCCTGTTTCTGCGTCTTGCCTATCGCCCGACTTGTCCCGGACGCAGGTCTGGTTGAGCACTGCGGCTGGGCGGGATCGACCTCCCTCTGCTGGTCGCCGCGCCAACTCAGGAAGGCGCGGACCAGGCCACGTAGAGCCGCGCGAGCAGCCCGCTCATCGTACGGCAGGAGTTCGGCTTGGATCAGCTTCTCCAGATCCCGTTTGCTCACCGCAACATTGCTCCCAGAGGAGACGTCTCTCCTGAGCTGAGGTGCAGCCAATCGCGCTTCCAGCCTGCCTCGAAGTCGACGAACTCGACCACGGTGTTCCAGTTCCAGTGGTTGCGGGTATCGGGCATGGCAAACACACCTGTTAGGCGCACGGTCGCTCTGCCCTACAGCATGGATCATGTGCCGCAGATTGTGATGTCCTTCCCCTGACACCCCAGCGCCCTCCCAGACACGCAACGGCCCCGCCGTGATGACCGCCTCATGGGGTGACCGTGCACGAGCCTGCGACCCCATCACAGGTGCGAACGCTATGGGCTCTGGTTCGGCGCCATCCCGAGATGGGCCGAAGGTGACGAGGATGGTAGAGCCGATCGCGTCGGTGGGGCAGACGGCCTCGCCGACGGCTACGGAGAGGCCCGCAGCGCGAAGGAAGCGGGCAGTTGAGTCGTCGGGGTAGAGGTCGGAGGGAGTGGCACGAGGCGGGTGCACCAGACTACCGATAAGAGTGTAGGAAGGCGGAGTGGGTGGGGTGGAGGAGCAGGGGTTGCGGCGGCGCAATCGGCCCGGGTACCGGGTGCCCCCTGCCCGCCGGTAGGTGTGGCCGCCATTATGTACTGGCGCTGCGGACGGCTGATTGCTCCGTCCTGCGCAGAGCGGCTCGGCAGCAGACCGCGTCCTCACGGGCGAGCGGTACCACCAAGACCGCGCTGGAGGCGTCCTTCTTCCTGCTTCACCGGCTGGCCAGAGTCTGCCATCGGGCGGCAGGTCAGGGAGGGAACCCACCTGTGACGGACGTCTCCTTCGCGACCTCCAGGCTATTCGCTCTCGTCCCGCGATCCCCGCGACCCGGAGGCATGCTCCAGACGGAGGCGTGAGGCCTAATCCCGTCAGCCGGCGGGAAGACCTGCTCAGGGTGTTCGACGGAGCGCGTAGAGGCGGGAGTAGGTTGCGACGTAGAGGACGCCGTTGGCGGCGACGGGCGTGCTGCTGATCGGAGAGCGCAGGTCGATGCGGCTGAGGAGCTTCTGCTCCTTGCTCGCGGCGAAGACCAGGAGTTCGCCGCGCCGCGTGCCGACGTGGACCTTGCCGTCGGCGACGAGGGTAGAGCCCCAGATGGGCCGCGTGGTCTCATGAGTCCAGTGGGCCTTGCCCGTGGCGGCGTCGACGCAGTGGACCGTGCGGCCGACGTCGGCAACGAAGACAAGCCCTCCGTGGATCGCAGGGGTCGAGCAGACGTGGCGGCGGAGGGAGTAGGACCAGACCTCGCCGGTCTGCGTGATGTCGCCGGTGTTCGAGGCATCGATGCACTTGAGCCAGGCCTTGTTCTTCCCCCACCAGATGTCGCCGCCGACGGTCACGTAGACGCGGCCATCGTGGAAGACGGGCATGCTCTTGATGTTGCTCGGGCCGACCTCCCTGTTGTGCTTGTACTTGTGTATGTTCGCCTTGGGCGCCGCGGGGTCGCAGTCGAAGCGCCACACCCGCTTGAGCTTCGCCAACTGGCCCTCAGGCGGGAGCGCCTGTAGGGGCTCGAAGGCGTAGACCACTCCATCGCCGCCAGCGAAGAACACGAGGGGACGGCCATTGACCTCGCCCAGCGCGGGCGACGACCACGTGCAGTGGTAGACCATACCGCCGATTCGTTCGTCGTCCTGTGCGACGAGGCGGCCTGTCTCCTTGTCGAGCACGATCAGGCTCGGCGCGTCCGGGGCAGGGTTGTGCCGGTGGGTGCGGTCGACCCCGTTCGACGTGTTGATGTAGAGGAACCGGCCGTGTAAGAGGATGGAGCAGTGTGTCGCGTCGTTCTGGTAGACGCCGCACTGCTTCCTGAGGTCGAAGAGCCAGAGGATATCAGCGTCGAGCTTCGTCGGCTCGACGGGCGGCTGTCCCTGGATGGCCATGTGCTTGCCCTCGTCGCGGTATGGCCCGTCGTTGCCGTTGGCCATGCCGTGGATGTCGAGGCACACGGCTTCGCAACGGTTAGTCATGGCGTAGACGCGGTCGCCCTCGACGGTTGGCGGGGAGCAGATGCCGGCCTTGGGCCAGTCGAGATAGGGGTCGCCGCCCTCGATCTTTGGCACCACAAGCTGCCAGCGAAGGCTGCCGCTCTCCTCGTCGAGGCACAGAAGTACCCCGCGGTCACCCTCGTGCCGCGGATCGCGCGGGCGGTTGTTGTTCGTGCCGATGAGCACCCTGCCCCCCGCGATGACAGGCGATGAGTGGGTCTCGGAGCCCAATGGCACCGACCACTTGACGTTTGCTCCGGTCTTGGGGTCGAAGGAATCGGGGAGCCCCTTCTCGTCCGACACCATGTTGCGCGAATGGCGTCGTCCCCATTGGGGCTGGTCGTCCGCCGGCACGGGGAGGGCGCCTGTGACGGCGAGCGCCACCACAAGGCCCAGACGTGTCATCCACCGCGTGAGCAGCACGCCATTGACATCTGTGGATCCATGCATCGGGGCTGTCCTTCCTTCGGATGGTGATCCGGCTCGCCGCCACGCGAGGCCGGCGACCACAAGACAGGGGAATGCCAGACTGAGGTCTCCCATCTGCCTCCGGCCGACCCCGCTGACCAGCACTTGCCATGCTGCATTGTAGCCGCGCCACTGCGCCGAGTGCAAAAAGAGGGCATCCTCTTCGCTCCCTCTCACCAACGCGCCCCGACAGGATCGTGTGCAGCCGGGGGAGAGGATACGCACAGAGGCGACAGGCGGCGGGTGATTGGTGTGCCTCGGACAGCGGCCCTGAGTCGTCAGTGCCGGTGGCGGTTCCTCTCGTTCAAAGGCGAGCACGTCCCCGCCCCAGACCTCCGGCGCATTCTATCGCCACCGCTCGTACCTCACGATCTGGTCGAGCGGCAGACGCTTCTTCTCCCTGACCGAGGGATCTTCCGGGTAGCCAATGGGCAACAGCTCGACAACGCGAATCTCAGGCGGGGTCTCGAGGATGTCCCTGACCTGCGCCTCATCGAATGCCCCTATCCAACACGTGCCCAATCCCTCCGCAACTGCGCACAGCGTGAGATGGTCGATCGCGATGGCTACGTCAATCGGGTAGCAGAGCTGGCCACAGGGCATCACATGGCCATCGGTCTCGGCGCAACACGCGAGGACCACAGGCGCCTCACCGACAAAGCTCTGTCCATGGGCGGCCTGCGCCAGTCTTTTCCGCGTGGTCGCATCACGTACGGCCACAAACCGCCACTCCTGCCGATTGCTTGCCGACGGCGCCAGCCGAGCGGCCGCAAGCAGACGTGTAACGACTTCTTCGGCAACGTTTCTGTCCTGAAACGCCCGCACGCTCTTGCGTGCGGCAATAGCTTCGTATACGTCCATTCAAGGCCTCCTCTTGTAGAACGATTAGCTCACCGATGGCGGCTTCCCGCGACTCCCGGACCACGAACGGGCCCTCGACGATGCTGGCCACCTGCAGCTGACGCGGATGAACCGGCCAGCCCGATGACGACCAGCGGTGAGAGCACCGTCACGGTTCGTGTCATTGTCGTGTGCTTTCTCTTCGTTGGTCGCTCACTCCAGCCTGCCAGAGCACTCCTCAACGACCTGCTCGATGATCGGCAGAGGTCGTGTAGCATCTCCTTGCAGCCCTGTCAAGAGACGGCGTCCATGCTCCCGTGATAGCTGGCCCGCCCCGCTAGCCGGCGCGCCAGCCGGCCACGGCTACCGGGCGCTGCCCTTCGTCGACGGGCGTGGCCTGTGGCCTTAGACGTGCCACGGCTCCCGGAGGACGCGAGAGAGAAGGCGCGATGCCTCGGGGTCACCGACGATCGCTTCTCTGACGGGATCCCACGTGATCTTGCGCCCTGTCCGAACCGCAATCTCTGAGACATGCCCGATGGTGTCGGAGCGCACGGCGTCGTCAATGGAGCTCACCGGGATGCGGCGGGACTTGACGCATTCGATGAAGTCCTGCTCGTGGTTGGTGCTCACCGGCAGAGAGCGGCCTCCT
>JADHXT010000210.1 GCA_016782825.1 Candidatus Brocadiia bacterium
GCCACGCTGGCCTATGCCCGATACGCCTACTACCCGCAGCGCGTGCGTCTGGAGTCCAACATCGCCGTGCAGCTCTGCCTCCACGTCCGCAACATCCACGACCCAGCCATCCAGGCCAACGACGTGGAGTTCTTCAACTCCTGGGTCACGAAGGAGAAGGACCGCCCCATCTACCTGTGGCTCTACTACTGCTTCCCGCAGGAGATCGCGGCGCGGGGCGGGTGGCACTGCTTCCCCGGCTTCTTCGCCCACGGCATCGACCGCTGGTTCAAGCGGTTCCACAGGCACGGCATCCGCGGCGCCTTCTTCAACGGCTGGGGGCAGGACGTGGAGGCCTACGTGACGCTCAAGCTGCTCGACGACCCCACGCGAAGCGTCGACGCGATCCTGGATGACTACTTCGCGGGCTACTACGGCGCCGCGGCCACGCCGATGAAGGAGCTGTATCTCGCCATCGAGCACACCTACTCAGACCCCGCCGGCTACCCCGAGGGCTTCACCGGGCATCAGCGAAAGAAGATCGCCTGGGAGCACCTGGGCACGGCGCAACGGCTTACCAGGTTCGGCCGCCTGATGGTGCAGGCACAGCAGGCCGCGAAGACCGACCTCGAGACGCGCCGCGTGGCGCTCTTCAAGCGCGCCGTGTGGGACTACATGGTCGAAGGGCGGCGGCAGTACTTCGCGCGGGCCAAAGCACCCACGGGCAAGACACGGGTGCCGCGCATGCCCGAGGCGAAGGGCGACCCCACGAAGGTGGCCTGGGCAAAGGCCGCCGCGCTCAAGCCGTTCCACAAGAAAGACCCCAGCCAGCCGACCCACCAGCTCGAAGGCCGCATCGCCCACGACGGCACCCACCTCTATCTCGAACTCACCGAGCGGGTCGACCCGAAGTCCCTGCACTCCGACGGCATCGTGTGGGCGAGCGACGACTGGGAGATCTTCATCGGCAAGAAACGCGGCCGGCCGTACCGTCAGCTCGGCGTGAGCCCCAGGGGCAGCACCGAGGCGCTTGCCCACGGCGAAACCGCCACCCCCTGGGACAGCGGGGCGCGAGTGGTCTCCGACACGTCGGCCGCCGACCGTTGGGTCACGCGCATCGTTCTGCCACTGGCCAAGCTCGTACCCGGCGGGGCGAAGGCTGGCGACGAGCTTTACCTGAACATCGTGCGCGTCCTCGCGCCGCGAGCGGGCCGCCACATCTACACCTGGAGCCCCAACTCCACCGTGCACGAGCCCGACCGTTACGGGGAGATCGTCCTCGAGTGAGCATGCAGGAGCTTCGCAGGTTGATCGCGGGAGGCATGGCGCAGCGGATGTTCCCGTGCGCCGTGGTCTACGCGTCGTGCGAGGGCGCCGTGCTCGTCCACGAGGCATTCGGCCGCCACACCTACGAGGATGCGGCGCGGCCTGCCAGCCCGGGCGACCTGTTCGACCTCGCCTCGGTCACCAAGCTTTTCACCACCACGGTCGTCCTGCGGCTCGTCGAGCGCGGGCTGCTGCATCTGGACGACGCCGTGGCGACGCACGTGCCGGAGGTCCGCGCGGCCTGGACCGTGGCCGACGTGCTGGCCCACCGCACCGGCACGACGGCGGCCCTGCTCTCCGAGGCCATGAAGCACGGGGTGCGTCCGTGCGAGCCAGGGCAGGAGGAGGCGCTCTGGCGGGTCATCTTCGGCTGCAAGCCTGTGGTGGCCCTCGCCGAGGGGCAGTGCCACTATAGCGACGTCGACTTGCTCCTCGCCCAGGCCGTGTGCGAGCGGGCGGCGGGCCGACGCCTCGATGAGCTGATGGCCGCCGAGGTGCTGGCCCCGCTGGGGCTGGCGGACACGTGCTTCTGCCCGACCGAGCCGCGGCGATGCGTGCCGACCGAGCTGGACAGCCAGTGGCGCCACCGCCTGGTGGCCGGCGAGGTGCATGACGAGATGGCCCACACCCTCGGCGGCGTGGCGGGCCACGCGGGCCTGTTCGCCACCGCGGCCGACGTGGGGCGCTTCGGCGAGGCCTGGCTCGGACTCGGCGGCGTGCCATTGCTGGCGGACCCCACGCGGCGCCTGGCTTTCGCGTCCCACTCGGCGGACTTCGGCCTCGGCTGGCGGCACTTCAACGCCTCGCTGCTGCCTTCGCTGGCGAGCCACGGCGCCATCGGCCACCTGGGCTTCACGGGCACGTCGCTCTTCCTCTTCCCTCGCCACAGTGCCGTGCTCGTTGTGCTCGCCAACCGCGTCCACCCGACCCGCGATGCCGCACCCTCCCGCCTGCCGCTGCTCGCGCGCGTGGCGGAGCAGGTGGCGGCGTGGGCGGAGCACGGTTGAACCGCTCCCACGACACGAGTAGGATCGCCGCTGCACCATCCCCTCCCTTGTCAGGAGCACCACATTGCGCGCCTTCCCCCTCTGGCCACTCGCACTTTGCGTCGGTCTACAGCCTGCATTCGGAGGGACGCCCGTCGTGAACGAATCGGCGCGCAAGATTCCCGTGGCCTACGAGGTGGACGTGGTGGTGGTCGGTGGCAGCACGGGCGCTGTGGCTGCCGCCGCGGCCGCGGCGAAGGCGGGAGCCAAGGTGTTCCTGGCCGCGCCGCGCCCCTATCTGGGCGAGGACATGGCCGCCACGATGCGCCTGTGGCTCGAGCCCGGCGAGGTGCCCGCGTCCGACCTGGCGAAGGCCATCTTCCTGCCGAAGCGAAATCTGCTGCTCGACATCGAGCCTTCCCGCCGCCTGCCTTTCACCTACCAGGCCGACCTGCCGTCCGTGGGCGTGCACCAGGACACCAAGAAGCCTTCCCTGCTCGCCGACGGCAAGTGGGGCACCGCTCACTACGAGAGCGTGCAGTACAACGGCGACGTGTCCATCACCGCCGACCTTGGCAAAGTGACGCGCGTGGAGAAGGCCGCCGCCCTCGTCTACCACGCCAACGACTTCCAGGTGGACGGCTTCGCGGTGTCCACGAGCACCGACGGCCGCACGTGGGGGCGGAAGGCCGACGTGCGCAACCTGCTCCCCGCCCAGGACTCCACCCAGATTGATGCGCTGCCGCTCGTGGCCGACGTGGCCGCCGACGCGCGATACGTGCGCTTCCACATCCAGCGGCGGAAGGAGTCGGGGCGCCTGCTCGTGGGCGAGGTCGTCGTGGCCGGGCCGCGGCCGGCGCCTGTGCCGGGCATGGTGGCCTGCGAACCCGTGCGGCCCATGCACCTGAAGCGCACCCTCGACCAAGCGCTGCTGGACGCGGGCGTGACGTTCCTGTTCGGCTGCTGTCCCACGGATGTGTTGCGGGACGCCGACGGCAAGCCCGCCGGCATCGTGATGGTGAATCGAGCGGGTCGGCAGGCCGTGGTGGCCAAGGTGATCATCGATGCCACCGACCGCGCGTGGATGGCCCGCATGGCGGGAGCCAAGGCCCGACCGTTTCCTGCTGGCGACCACGCGGTGAGCCGCGTGGTGGTCGGCGGCGAGCCACGCGAAGGCGAGGGCATCCGTCACCGCACCATCCAGTCGGGATTCCTGACCCCAAGCGGCCGCACCTACGCCATCACCGAAACCACCCTGCGGCTTCCAATGCGAGACGGAGGCTTCGCGTCGTGGGCGGCGGCCGAGCAACGCGCCCGCGACCTGACGTTCGACCCCGAGCAGCAGTTCACGTCGGAGACGCTGTTCCTCGTGCCGCCTGACTCCATTCACGGCCAGAGCGGTGGAGCGGATGAACTCGGGGCGTTCCGCCCGGCGGGGGTGGAGCGGGTGTTCGTGCTGGGGGGCTGTGCCGATGTGCCACGCGAGCAGGCGGCGGCTCTGATGCGGCCCCTGGCGCTCATCGACCTGGGCGCCCGCATCGGCCAGGCTTCGGCGGCGATGGCCAAGGCGCTCCCTTTGCCCAAGGCCGCACGCCTTGACGGCACATCAGCCAAGGCCGCGGCGCCAGGCGACGTGATCGAGATGCTCGCCAACGTCCGCCCCACGACGACTGCGGGAGTCACGGTGGAGCAGGCGACACGCAGCGTGCCGGTGCTGGGGCGATACGACGTGGTGGTGGTGGGCGGCGGCACGGCGGGAGCGCCGGCCGGCATCGCCGCGGCTCGGCACGGAGCGAAGACGCTGGTGGTCGAGTATCTGCACGGCCTGGGCGGCGTGGGCACCGAGGGCGCCATCTCCCGCTACTGGTACGGCTACCGCAAGGGCTTCACGGCCGAGGTGCTCGACGGCAAGCACGACTGGGGCATCGAGGAGAAGAAGGAGTGGTGGCGGCGCGAGCTGCGCAAGGCGGGCGCGGACATCTGGTTCGGCGCGCTCGGCTGCGGCGCCTTCGTCGACGGCGACCGGGTGCTGGGCGTGGTGGTGGCCACGGCGCAGGGCCGCGGCGTGGTGCTCGCGAAGGTGGTGATCGACGCCACGGGCAACGCCGACGTGGCGGCCGCGGCGGGAGCCGACACGGCGTACGTCGGCGGCGACGACCTGGCCATGCAGGGCACGGGCCTTCCGCCCCGCCGCCTCGGCGCCCGCTACACCAACACCGATTTCACCATCACCGACGAGACCGACATGGTGGACGTGTGGCACCTGCTCGTCTACGCCAAGCACAAGTATCCCAACGCCTTCGACCTCGGCCAGCTCATCGACACCCGCGAGCGGCGGCGCATCGTGGGTGACTTCACCCTCGGCCTCATCGACCCCATCCTCGGCCGCACCTACCCCGACACCATCGTGAAGAGCTACAGCAACTACGACACCCACGCCTACACCGTGGGCGACTACTTCGTGCTCCTCCCCGCGCCCAAGCCCACCTACTGCTACACGCCCTACCGCTGCCTGCTGCCCAAGGGCCTCGACGGCATCCTGGTGGCCGGCATCGGGCTGAGCGCCCACCGCGACGTCATGGCCTTCGTCCGCATGCAGCCCGACATCCAGAACCAGGGCTACGCCGCCGGCGCCGCGGCCGCCCTGATCGCCAAGGCCGGATGCCCCACGCGGTCGCTCGACGTCAAGGCTCTCCAGCGCCATCTCGTCGAGATCGGCAGCCTGCCCAAGAGCGTGTTGACCGACCGCGACAGCCTGCCCATGCCCCCCGAGCGCATCGCCGCCGCCGTGGCGAGCGCGGCCAGCAAGTACCGCGACGCGGCCGTGCTCCTCGCCCACCCGAAGCAGGCCCTGCCTCTCATCCGCAAGGCCTACGCCGATTCATCGGGCAAGGCCAAGCTCATCTACGCCCACATCCTGGCCGTGCTGCACGACGCCACGGGCCTGCCCACGCTGGCCTCCGAGGTGGAGAAGACGCCGTGGAGCGACGGCAGCTTCACGGGCACGCGGATGACGCGGGTGGACCGCCTGGTGGTGGCGCTCGGCTGGACGCGCGACCCGCGGGCGCTGCCCGCGCTCCTGGTCAAGCTGCGCGCCCTCGAGCCCTCGGCGTCCTTCTCCCACCATCGCGCCATCGCCCGTGCGCTGGAGGCCATCGGCGACCCGAGCGCGGCGCCGCCGCTGGCCGAGCTGCTCGCGAAAGCCGGCATGAGCGGCCACGCCATTCTCGATGTGGACGACGCCCGGCGGCGCGACGCCGAGGCCATGCGGCACACCCGCGGCAAGTTCACCTACAAGGTGCGCAACGACGCGCTCCGCGAGCTGATGCTGGCCCGCGCTCTCTTCCGCTGCGGCGACCACGAGGGCATCGGGGAGAAGACGCTATGGGCCTATGCGAAGGACCTGCGGGGCCACATCGCCCGCCACGCCGCGGCCGTGCTGCGCAAGAAGTGAAGGGCCGGGCCGCCGAGCGGCTCAGCGGTCGAGCGCGGACAGCGGCACGCGGCTCACGGCCACGTCCTCCTTGCCGACCGAGTAGACCACCCACATCGCATCGCCCACCACGATGGCCGAGGGATACTGGAAGCCCGGCCCCTTCGCACGGCCTGGGTGGCGCACCTTGAGCGCACCGTGGCGGATCGCGGCGGCCCAGTCGAAGGTCACGCCGTCGCGGGAGAGGCTGATGACCAGCGGGTCGCGGCCGATGCTCTGGTTGCCCACCAGGTACGTGCGGCCGTCGGGGAGGGTGCCCGATACGCTCTTGGACGGGGCATCGGGGATGCGGGTCTGGACAGCGGGGCTGAAGGTGCGACCGTCGCGGCTGAGGGCGGCATACATGCGGCGGGAGCCGGCCAGGTCGCGGCTGAGCTTCACGAGCACACTGTCGGGGCGGCGGTAAACGCTCGGCTCGCACAGGCCGTGGCCGTCGGCGGCGGGGGTCCAGTTGGTGTGGAAGCGGAAGTCCCAGGCACTCATGTGCAGCGGGTCGGCCATGCGCTCGTTGAGTGCCTTGGCCACGGTGGCGAAGCGCTCGTCGCTGGCGGTGGGATGCGGCGGCCGGCCGTCGACGGGCTCGGGCGGGTCGGGCACGAGCCAGAAGATGGGGCCGAGCGTGCCGTCGGGCTTGATGGCGCGGGCCAGGCGGCCCCAGCCGAGGCGACCGCGGCGGGTGGTGCGCCCCGTCTTCGCCTCCAGTTTCGCTTTCCAGGCTTTGCC
>JADHXT010000211.1 GCA_016782825.1 Candidatus Brocadiia bacterium
GACGATGCGCTGCTGGAAGGGGAGGAAACGCTTGAGGGTGTGGCAGATGACGGGCTTGCCGTTGAGATCGAGGAACGGCTTGCGACCGCCCATGCGACGGCCGACACCTGCCGCCGGCAGGAGGAGGGCCACAGGAGGAGCGGCGGTCAGTGCGTCAGGGGGCGACGAAGCCACTAGGCAAGCTTCCCGAAGATGATGCGGCCGGACGTGCGCTGGAGCACGCGGGTGATCTCCACATGGGCGTCCTTGCCGATCTTGGCCTCCGCGTGCTCCACGACCACCATGGTGCCGTCGTCCAGGTATCCCACGGCCTGGCCCTCTTCCTCGCCGCGGCGGTTGATGCGCAGCGTGATAATCTCGCCGGGGATCACCGAAGGACGCAGCGCGCTGGCCAGCTCGTTCAGGTTCAGCACGTCCACGCCCTGCGCCACCGCCACCTTGTTGAGGTTGAAATCGGTGGTGCACACCAGGGCTTCGAGCTCGCGGGCCAGCGCCACCAGCTTGGTGTCCACGGGGCCGGGCGTCTCGTGCTCGCTCTCGTAGATGCGCACGTCGACGCCGCGCATGCGCTGCAACTGGTTGAGCAGATCCAGGCCGCGCCGCCCACGCATGCGCTTCAGGCGGTCCTCGGAATCGGCCAGCTTGTGCAGCTCGCCCAACACGAAGTGGGGCACGAAGACCGGCGTCTCGATGAAGCCCGACCGGCACACGCCTGCGATCCGCCCGTCGATGAGCACGCTGGTGTCCAGCACCAGGGCTCGCGGCCCTTTCTGCTGCCGTTTGAACTCCACGTAGGGGATGACGAACCGGAAACGGTCGCGGGTGCGGAACACAATGACCGTGCACAGGTAGCAGAGCATCACCGTGAGGATCAAGCGGATGGCTGCCGACATCTCGGGGTTCTGCGCCGCGTCGGGGTCGAGGATGAGCGTCGTGATGCTGTAGGCCGGGATGGTGAGCACGATGCCCACGGCAATACCGAACACGACGGCCAGCAGCGCCGCCACCGACTCGCGGGCCGTGAACGTGGCCTCCAGCGCGAAGACGATGATGAATGCGGCCACACCGAACAGGATGCCCCAGAAGGGGTCCTCGAAGTCGGTCAGCCGCGACACTTGCCAGCCCGCGCCGGCACTGACCAGCAAGAAGAACAAGCGAAGCACCCATAGGGACATATCGCTACCTCCCTCCCGTGGGCTCGATGCGCACGATGTCGTTGTATGGGACGGTCACGGTGCCGCCGGGAGTCATCACCCTCATCTCACCGCCCTCGCCGCCCGACTTCACCAGGCGCCCCCGGATCTCGTGCGGCCGCACGCTCCCCTGCCGCCGCACCACGACCACGCACTCCAAGCCCTTGTGTGGCGTTGGCTCCATCTTGCGCTTCGTCGCGGGTGCCCCCTTTCCGGCGCCTGCCACGGCGGTCGTGGCCTTTGGCGCTTTCGCATCAAGCGATGGCCCGGGCGCCTTGCCTGGCTTCGCGCCGCGGGTGCGGTCGGTCGCGGAGGAGGGCCAGCTCACCACGGCCACCGCTGCCGCCACCAGCAGCGCCGCGACGGCGACGGTGGGCCAGTACCCGCGCCGCGGCCGCCGCCGGATTCCGACCTGCTCGGCAGCCAGGGTGGCCGCCGTTTGGGTCCTCGGGACGGCCGTCGCGCCCACCACCAGCGTGGCACTGGTGGGATAGGGGCCGCCGAGGATGGCCAGTTCGGCTGCCATGGCCTGCACATCAGGATAGCGCTCCTCGGGCATCTTTGCCAGCGCTCTTGCCAGGATCGAGTCGATTTCGGGGGGCAGATCGTCCCGGATCGCGTGGACGCTGGGCACGGGCTTCTCGATGTGTTCTCGAAGGGTGCGGATGGCCGATGTGGATCGGAACGGCACGCGGCCGACGAGCATCTCGAAGAGGATGATGCCCATGGCGTAGATTTCGGAGCGGAAATCTGCGTCGGCCCCTTCGGCCAGCTCGGGAGCCATGTATTCAGGCGTGCCGAGGATGAGGTTCTCGGTGGTGACGGAGTGGTCGTAGCGGGGCTTGGCGAGGCCGAAGTCCATCAGCACGGCGCGGCCGTCTTCATCCACCAGCACGTTGGTGGTCTTCAGGTCGCGATGGACAATCCCTGCGGCATGCACTTTGGCCAGCGCGCCGAGCACTTGGGAAAGGGTGGCCACGGTGTCGCCCAGCGGGAGCGCGCCCTTCTCGCGGATGAGTCCGCTGAGGGTGTGCCCCTGGATGTACTCCATCGCGATGTAGTGCAGGCCACGGTCTTTGCCCACGGCGTAGATGTGCATGAGGTTCGGGTGGCGGATTTGGGCCAGGGTGGTGGCCTCGCGCTCGAAGCGTGCCACGTAGTCGGGGTCGGCGGCCAGCCGCGTGGGGAGCACCTTGATGGCCACGCGCCGCTTGAGGGTCGGGTCGTAGGCAAGGTACACCGAGCCCATGCCGCCCTTGCCGATGCGGCTCTCGATCACGTAGATGCCCAGTTTCTGTTGCTTGGCCATTCGTCAAGCTCGCAACGGTTGGATGCCTACAACTGGTACGTTTTGATCTTGGCGTAGAGCGTGGAGCGGTCGATGCCCAGGATGCCGGCGGTCTCCTTCTTGTTGCCGCCGGTGTGCTCCAGCACGCGCTGGATGTGATCTCGTTCCATGTCCTGCAATGAGGTGAGGGGCGACACCTCGTCGGCGCCGCCGCCGCTCTGCAACTCGAGGTGCAGGTCGTCGGGCTCGATCACCTGCCGGTTGGTGAGCACGACCACCCGTTCGATCAGATTCCGCAGCTCACGGACGTTGCCTGGCCACGGATGCTCTCGCAGGCGTTCCATGGCGGCCTCGGACAGTTCCATCCTGCTCTTGCCACACTTGCGGCAGAACATCTCGAGGAAGTGGTCGCACAAGAGCCCCATGTCCTCGATGTGCTCCCGCAGCGGCGGCAGATGGCAGGTGAGCACGTTGAGGCGGTAGTAGAGGTCCTGGCGGAATCTGCCCTCGCGCACCAGTTCCTCGATGTCCTGGTTGGTGGCGGCGATCACGCGGGCGTTGGAGGTGCGATCGCGTACGTCGCCGACGCGGCGGAAGTCGCCGGTCTCAAGGACCCGCAGGAGCTTGGACTGGCTGGTGGGGGGCATTTCGGCGATTTCGTCGAGGAAGAGGGTGCCGTGGTGGGCCAGCTCGAAGCGGCCGGCGCGGCTTTCGTGTGCCCCAGTGAAGGCGCCCTTCACGTGGCCGAACAGCTCGCTCTCGAGCAGGCTCTCGGTGAGAGCGGCGCAGTTGACGGCCTCGAAGGGCCCCTTCGCTCGATTGCCGGTGTAGTGGATGGCCCGCGACACGAGCTCCTTGCCCGTGCCGCTCTTGCCGATCAGCAGCACGCCCGTGTCCAGCGGCGCCGCGCTGTCGATGAAGTCGAACAGCTCCTTGATCCGGGCGCTTTCGCCCACGATGGCGTACTGGCCCCGCACCTCCTTCTCGAGCACCTGGCGCTCGCGGTGGAGCGCTTCGGTGGCGCGGATTGTGTGGAGGGCCACCACGGTGGGCATGGCCAGTGCGGTGAGCAGTTCCAGGTCGGTGCGGGTGAAGGGCTGTGCGTCGCCCAGGCGGTCGGTGTACACCACGCCCATGACGCTGTCGCCCAGGCGGAGGGGCACGCACATGGCGGTGGCGATGCGGTTGATCTGGATGCTGGGGCTGTTCTGGAAGCGCTCGTCGCGCGCGGGCGCGTGGCTGAGCACGGACACCTGCTCGCGGAAGGCAAAGTCGATGATGCTGCGGCTGACGGGCAGCTCGGAGAGCTTCTTGTCGAACGCCGACGCGTCACGGAACCAGGGCCGCTGCTCGCCGGTCTCGGGGTCGACGACGATGGCCACCATGCGGTCGGGGAGGATGGCGTCTTTGACCGCGCGGTCGAGTTCCTCGAACAACAGGGGCGCACTCCTGGCCTGCCCCGTCGAGTTGGAGTAGCGGAAGAGGGTGATCAGTGCCTCGTTGGTGTGTTCGAGCTGCTCGCGGTCGTGGGTAAGGCGGCCGCGGCTCAGCAGCTCGATGCGATCGCTCACCACGGTTTCGGCGATGGTCGGCTGCACCCACGAGCCATCCTCGGGCGGCAGGTCGTGGGTGGTGTCGTCCTCGGCCACGAAGAGCGCATGCACCTGGCCAAGGACCACGTCGTCGCCCGGGGCGAGCTGGCGCTCCTTGGTGCGCTCGCCATTCACGTAGGTGCCGTTGCGGCTGTCGAGATCGGTGACGGACCATTGGCCGTCGCGACAGCCGATGCGGGCGTGGCAACGGGAGACCTTCTCGTCGGGGATATGGATGTCGCAGTCGTGCTCGCGTCCGATCGTCATGGGGGCTTCGGTGAGTTCGAACACGGTGCCCGCGTTTGCTCCGGTTTGGACAATGAGCTTGGCCATGGCCTGCGGGGCGCTCCTCATCACCTCTCACACCCGCTCGTAGGGGTGGAAGAGCTTCTTGTACTCGTCCAATGCGTAGCGGTCGGTCATGCCGGCGATGTAGTCGCAGATGATACGGTGGAGCGGCTCGCCCGGTGTGGCTCCGCGGGCGTCGTCGGGCAGTTGCCGCTCGTCGGTCAGGTAGGCCTCGAACAGCTCGCGGATGAACCGTTTGGCCTTGGTGGTCATGCGGATCACGCGGTAGTGGCCGTAGAGCTTCTCGTGGAGGAGCTCTTCGAGCTCGTTCTTGTGGCGCTCGACGTCGCTGCTGAACTCGAAGAGCCTTCGGCCGGCCTGGTGCACGTCGTCGGCCGTGCGGATGTGGAGCTTGTCGATCAGGCGCGTGGCGTTGTGCACCAGATCGGTCACCTGGGTGTTGATGAGTTGGATGATGATCTGACGGTTTTGGATATCCTCCGGCAGGTCCAGCCGCCCCGCCACGCGCTGAGCGGCGAGCGACCAGGCCTCGCACCGGGCGAGATCGCCGGTGCTGAGGAGGCCGGCGGTGAGGCCATCGTCGATGTCATGGTTGTTGTAGGCGATCTCGTCGGCCACTTCCACGGCTTGGGCCTCGAGGCAGGGCTGGGCGTCGTCGTCGAATTCGACGAGCCGAGGCCGGTCGTGGCGGGTGGTGTGCTTGGCCATGGCCTCGCGCAGCTCCCACGAGAGGTTGATGCCGGGGAAGGTGGGGTAGCGTCGCTCCAGGCGATCGACCACCCGCAGGCCGTGGGCGTTGTGCTCGAAGCCGGAGTCGGGGTCCACGTTGCGCATCTGCACGTTCAGCTCGTCTTCGCCGCCGTGACCGAAGGGGGTGTGGCCCAGGTCGTGGGCGAGGGCCACGGCCTCGGCGAGGTCCTCGTTGAGGTTCATGATCCGAGCGATCGTGCGGGCGATCTGTGCCACTTCGAGGGTGTGTGTGAGACGGGTGCGGTAGTAGTCGCCTTCGTGATTGACGAACACTTGCGTCTTGTACTCCAGCCGGCGGAAGGCGGTGGAGTGGATGATGCGGTCGCGGTCGCGCTGGTAGACGGTGCGGAGAGGGTGCTCGGGCTCGTCGTGCTGGCGGCCGCGGCTGTCGCGGCTCTTCGTGGCATAGGGGGCCAGAAGCTGCTCTTCGCGCTCCTCGAGTGCCTCGCGAGTGACAAGGCCATCGGGAATGGGGGCGGGTGTGTGGGACGGTGGAGGCAAGGGATTCCCTATCGCGTGGCGTCCGCAGGGCAGCACAGCAGGTTGTAGAGCGCGTCGAGCGACTGCACGATGACCTTCGTGTTGCCGAGGACGGGCATGAAGTTGGTGTCGCCGTTCCAGCGCGGCACGATGTGCACGTGCAGATGGCCAGGCAGCCCGGCCCCCGCGCACCGGCCCAGATTGATGCCGATGTTGAATCCGTCGGGCTCGATGGCGCGCCGGAGGCGTTCCTCGGTGTCGCGCGTGAGCCGCATGAGGTCGGTCATCTCGTCGTCGTCGAGTTCGGGCAGGTCGGCCTTGTGGGCGTTCGGTGCGATGAGCATGTGGCCGTTGTTGTACGGGTAGCGGTTGAGGATCGAGAAGCACCGCTGCCGCCGCTCCACGAGCAAGCGCTCTCGATCGCTGTCGGCCGCCAGCGCGGCACACAGGAAACACTCCTCGCTCGCGTCGGCGTTCACCACGTAGTCCAGGCGCCACGGCGCCCACAGGGTTTCGTGGCCACGGCCCTTCGCTGGAGTGCTGCGTCCGTCGTTCACCGGCAAGACCCCGCACACTGGAACTCATAGGTCGGCACGGCGCTCACCCCCGATGGCCTGTGCTAGCGCAAATGGCGCGCCGGATCCTGCGCCACGCCGTGTCGGTAGAGTCGGAACTCCAGTCGCGTGCTGGTGGCGCGTCCCGTGGAACCGGCCCGGGCAATCGCCTGTCCCTGCCGCACGGCCTCGCCCTCCCCTACCAGCAGCTCACGATTGTGGGCGTAGGCGGTGGTGTAGCCGTTGCCGTGGTCGAGCACGAGCGCCCTGCCGTAGCCGCGCATCTGGTTGCACGCGAGCACCACACGGCCCCCGTCGGCCG
>JADHXT010000006.1 GCA_016782825.1 Candidatus Brocadiia bacterium
ATGAGCGCCTCGAAGGCAGGGTGGTCGATCACGTGGCGCATCGTGGCCAAGTCGCGGTGCACGCTCACGGCCACGTGGCGTGTCTTGCCCTGCTTCCTGGCCTCGAGCGCTCCGTCGAGAGCGCCGCCGTGGGCCGTGACCTGGGCGTAGCAATCGGGGCTGCTTACGGTGTGGAGGAAGAGGATGTCCACCCAGTCCATCCGCAGGTTGCCGAGGCTGGTCTCGAGGTCGGCGAGGAGCGCCTCGGCGGAGCGGCCGGCGCTCTTGGTGGAAATCACGTAGTCGTCGCGGCGCGAGGCGATGGCACGGCCGATCTTCTCCTCGCTGTCGCCGTAGTTGCGCGCGGTGTCGAAGACGTTGATGCCCAGGTCGAGGGCGCGGTGCAGGGCCGCGGTCACGTCGTCCTGCGTGCAGCCCTTGAACTTGATGCACCCGAAGCCCAGCCGCGATACCTTGAGCCCGGTCGCTCCAAGAATGCGGTATTCCACGACCTGCTCCTTTCTCCCCGTCGTCCATCAACCGTGTCGCTACGATTATAGTGTGCCCGCCGTGCGAGGGCAATCGGCGGCGCGCCTTGACAGGGCGCGCGGCTGCGGCTACCATGCCGGCGAACCAGAAGGAAGCCGCCCGTGCGCGTCTCGACTCGTATGCGGCTGCGGCTACCATGCCGGCGAACCAGAAGGAAGCCGCCCGTGCGCGTCTCGACTCGTATTCGGCTGATGAAGATCGGTGTCCTCGTGGCGCTCCTCGCGTTTATCTTTGCCGGCATGCACTTCCTGCTGCCCGCCGTGGCCACGTGGCGCGAGCGCGGGCGGCTCGACCCGCATTCCCAGCTCGTCGAGACGGCCCGCTTGCGCCTGTGGGCGCCGCCGGGCACGCGCGAGCCCCGCCGGCTGGCCGAGGCACTCGAGGCCTTTGCCACCGCGCTCCACGCGCAGTACGGCGACGCGCTGGCGCTGCGGCCCCTCGGCGAGCGCATCACCGTGCGGCTCTTCGCCACCCAGGAGGCGATGCTCGAGCAGGCCACGCGACGCAGCATGACGCAGGACCTGAGCCACGCCATCGGCTTCTACAGCCCGGCCGACTGGAGCATCGCCGCCACGCTCCGGCCGCCCGGCGAGATGCTGCCGCTGCTCTACCACGAGGCCACCCACCTGCTGATGCACCGCCCCGACCAGCCCACGGCCGGCCGCCGCAGCCCGTGGATCACCGAAGGGGTGGCCGTCTTCTTCGAGCAGAGCGACCCGACGGCGGCACCGCCCCGCGTGGGCGGCCTCAGCCGGAGCGCCGCGGCGGCCATCGCAGCCCTCGCCCGCCGCGGCGAGCACGTGGCACTCCGCCAGCTCGTGGCCGGCGGCGACGCCCTGTTCGCCTCCGACCGCGCTCCGCTGGCCTACCGCCAGGCGGGTGCGCTCGTGGCCTATCTGCTCGCCGGAGCCGACGGCAGGCACCGCAGCGGCTTTTTGCGATACTACCGCGAGGACATGGAGCGCGGCCCCGCGCCCGTCGAATCGCTCGAATACCTCCTCGGCGTCTCGATCGCCGAACTGGAAGAGCGATGGCTCGCCTACCTGCAAAGGAACAGCGGATGAAGCACCACGGGATCCTCCTCCTCACCGCAGTGCTGGCCCTGCTGGCCGGCTGTGGAGACCAGGACACACAGACCCCCGGAGCCGGCGGCAAGGGGTCGGGCAAGACCGTGCTCCAGATGTGGCACTCGCAGAAACGGCAGAACGAGGACGCACTGAAGGACATCGTGGCCCGCTTCAACCAGCAGAGCCCACGCTACGAGATCCAACTCCACAACCTGGGCTCCTACACCACGCTCTTCCAGAAAACGCGCGTCACCATCCAGGGCGGCAAGCTGCCCGACCTGTGCGTGGCCTACGAGAGCATGGTGAGCGAGTTCGCCGCCGAGACCGACGTGGTGCTCCCCCTCGACGGCTACATCAATCACCCCGACTACGGCCTCTCCAAAGACGAGCAGGCCGACATCTTTCCCAGCTTCCTCCAGTCCAACCGCTACCCCGAGTTCGGCAACCAGCTCCTCTCGTTTCCCTTCACCAAGAGCCTGCTCATGCTCTACTACAACGCGGACATCCTGCGTGCCGCGGGCCACGGGCAGCCGCCAACCACGTGGGACGAGTTTGTGCAGCAGTGCCGCGACGTGAAGGCCAAGGCCGGCATCACCCCCTTCTCCTACTCGCGCGACCCGTCGTCCTTCGACGCGATGATCCTCAGCCTGGGCGGCAAGCTGGTGGCCGACGACGGCACCCGCAGCCTGCTCGATTCACCGCAGGCCCGCCGCGTCCTCGAGATGCTCGACACCCTCGTCCGCGACAAGCTGGCCACCGTCGTCCCCCTCCAGAGCGACGACGACCGGCTCCACTTTTCTACCGGCACGGCCGCTTTCATCCTCCGCTCCAGCACCACCCGCGCCTACATGCGCAAGGACATCCTGGACGCCCAGGGCCGCGACCGCTTCGACTGGCAGATGGCCTGCCCGCCCGTCGGCACGGGGCAGCCGAAGCTCACCGTGCTCTACGGCGGCAACATCTGCGTGTTCAAGAGCACGCCCGAGCGGCAGCGGGGCGCCTGGGAGTTCATCAAGTTCTTCGTCTCGCCCGAGATCACCGCCGAGTGGGCCTCTCGCACGGGCTATCTGCCGGTGCGCCGCTCGGCCGCCGACGTGAAGACCTACGCCGCCTTCCTCGCCGAGCATCGCCGCAACCGCGCCACCTTCGACACCATCCCCTGCGGCGTGCGCGAGCCCAGCGTGGCCGGCTGGCAGGCCATCCGCCAGTACATCCTCGAACAGATCACGCGCGTGTGCAAGGGCCAGGCCACCCCGGCCGAGGCGGCCACCGCGGCCGCCGCCCGTGCCGACGCCGAACTCCAGCGCCGGGCACGCAGCGCCAGCCGCAAGGCCAAGTAGCCACGAGAGGAAACGGACATGGAGGTGATCAACCGCAGCGAGAGCGAACCCTTCGCCACCAAGGACGGCTCCATCATCCGCTCCCTGATGGACCGCACCAACTCCTCCGCCGTGCGCCAGAGCCTCGCCGAGGCCACCGTGCCTCCCGGCACCGCCACGGCGCCCCACCATCATCCGAGCACGGAGGAGTGCTACTACGTGCTCAGCGGCACGGGGCGCATGAGCGTGGACATGGAAACGCGCGACGTGGGGCCCGGCGACGCCATCCTCATCCCGCCCGACTCCCGCCACACCATCGCGAACACCGGCACCGGGCCGCTGGTGTTCCTCTGTAGCTGCGCGCCGCCCTACTCACACGACGACACGATTCTGGACTGAAGAGCGATGCGGGCAGGGGAGAGAGCCGCGGCGTCTCAGGAGATCAGGCCGCGGCGGCGCAGGCGGCGCAGCTCGCGGTCGAGCGCCTGCTGCACGCGCTCGCGGACGGCGCCGAGGGCTTCCTGGGGCGTGGCGTTCAGGTTGCGCACCCTGTCGAACGCCACCCGCAGCTCTTCCTGGTAGCGGTTGAGCGCGCCCGTCTGCGGCGCCGTGGCCACACTCGGGCCCTTGGCCAAGTCGCTGAAGAGCTTGATATACGGGTGCTCGTGCTGCTCCCAGAACCGGTCCGACACCTTGGCCAGGGGCGAGAACTTGCGCTGCCCGTTGCACAGGATCTCCATCCCCTTCTGGGAGTTGGAGAACTTCACAAACTCCCAGGCCTCGTCGGGGTGGCGCGAGCCGCGGGGGATGACGATCACGTCGGCGTCGGCGATGGACACGCTGTCCTTGCCTGGCTGGGCGCAGGGGAACGGGGCGGCGCCCCACTGCATGCCGCTGGCGTACATGTTGATGAAGTTGTGCATCCACACGCCCTGCATCTCCATGGCCACCTTGCCGGCGAGGAAGGCGTTTTGCGGCGACGAGAAGTTGCCGAAGCCGCTGGCGAAGCGCTTGATGGCGTCCACGCCATACTTCGTGGAGTAGCTGGCGATCCACTCGAAGGCGCGCACGTTGGCCGGCTCGTCGGCGGTGATGGTGTCGCTGCCGTTCCAGAGCTTGCCGCCGAACCAGAAGCCCCAGGCCCAGGGCCACCAGCCGGGCTCCTGGGGCAGGAAGCCCATCTGGGCGTATTCGCCGGTCGTGGGGTCGCGCTTCGTGAGCTTCTCGGCGAAGGCATCGAGCTCGGCGAGGGTGCGGGGCGGGCGCTCGGGGTCGAGGCCGGCCTCGCGAAACAGCCGCTTGTTCCAGTGGAGCGCCACGGTGGCCGGGGCGGTGGGCAGCGCCCACATGGCGTCGCGGTGCTCGCACAGATCCCAATAGACGGGGATGTAGTCGGCGCGGGTGATGCCCTCGGCCTTCAGGCGGTCGTCCAGGCAGTGGACGGCGTTGCGGTCGGCGTAGGGGGCCACATTGAAAGCGTACATGCCGGACACGTCGGGCGGGTTGCCGCCGGCGATGGCGATGAGCAGCTTGCGCTCGATCTGCGTGGTGGTCACCTTGGTGACGTGGATGCGGCCCTCGTATTCCTCGTTGAAGGCGTCCACCATGTCCTGCGCGGCCTGGCCCTCAAACTTGGTCCACTTCTCCCAGTAGGCGAGCTCCACGGCCCCGCCCCGCGCGGTGCGTCCGCAGCCGTGGACGGCCAAGAGCGCCGGCGCCGCTGCGAGTGTGGCAAGTGCGGACCGTCGCGTCACGCGCGTCGTCTCGTTCCCCTTCACGGCTTGCTCCTCACTTTCTCTCTCTCACACGTATCGCATCAGCTTGGGTTCGTGGCCGAGGTGATGGCAGTAGGTGGCCTTCATCAGCTTGCGCAGCACGGCGAGCATGCGGTCGGGCAGCGTGAGGGTGGCCGCGGGCGTCACCGCACCATTGGCCAGCCGTCCGAGCACGCCGAGCGCCGCGCTCGGCACGCCCACGCTCTTGGGATCCTGCCCGCGGCACTTGGAGCACACGACGCCGCCGAGCGCGGCGCTGAACCGCACGCTCTTCTCCTGCTGCGCGGCCGAGCCGCAGGCCGCACACACGTCGAGACTCGGCGCGAAGCCGGCGAGGGCCAGCAGCCGCACCTCGAGGATGAGCAGCACCTGGTCGGGCTGCTCGTCGTCGCTCAGGGCGCGAAGGGTGCCGAGCAGCAGGTCGAACACCTCGGGCTGGCCTTCCTCCTCGGGCGTCATCTCGCGGACGAGCTCGGCCGCGTAGAGCGCCGCGTAGAGGCGGCCCACGTCGGCCCGCAGGCCCATGAAGCGGTCGCGCAGCTTGCACTCGGTGAGGATGTGCAGCGTGGAGTGCTTCTTGCGGGCGAAGACGATCTGGTTGTGACACAGCAGGTCGAGGCGGCCCTCGAAGTTGTTGCGGTCGCGCTTCGCCCCCTTGGCCAGACACGACAGGCGGCCACACTCGCGGGTGTAGAACCACGCCACCTGGCTGGTTTCGCTGAAGTCCGTCAGGCGGATGGTGATCGCTTCGGCCTTCTCGTGGGCCACGGGGCACGGTCCTCGGGCGGTGGATTCACTGGCCGCCGCCGATCATAGCACAGACGCCCGATGGATCAAACAGGGAATGTAAGGGTTCTTGGAAGGGGGCACGGGGGGAACCTTCTTCCCCAAAGAAGGTGCCCCCCGCATGATCAACGATCTCGCCTCGCACCCACCTGGCGGCGGCTCAGAGCACCTCGTTGAGGCTGCCGGTGCGGTAGCCCTCGAGGTCGAGGGTCACGTAGGTGTAGCCGAGCGCCTTGAGGGCCGACACGATGGTGGCCCGCATGTCGGGAGCGAGGGCACGGGAGACGTCGTCGGGACGCAGCTCGATGCGGGCCATGTGGCCATGGTGGCGCACGCGGCAGCCCGCGAAGCCCAGGGCGTCCAGCGCCTCCTCGGCCGCGCCCACCTGCTGAAGCTTGTTGCGGGTGATCTCCGTGCCGTAGGGGAAGCGGGAGGCGAGGCAGGCGGCGGAGGGCATATCCGCCGTGGGCAGGCCGAAGCGGCGGCTCAGCTCGCGAATCTCGGCCTTGGTGAGCTCGGCCTCCTTGAGCGGCGAGCGCACGCCCAGCTCGGCGATGGCACGGCTGCCGGGCCGCCAGTCGCCCGCATCGTCGGCGTGGGTGCCGTCGGCCACGTGGGCGATGCCCAGGTCGGCGGCACGCTGGAGGATGGCCCCGAAAACGGCTCGCTTGCAGTGGTAGCAGCGGTCGGGCGGATTGCGCACGAAGGCGTCGAGGTCCAGCGGCGCCACGGCGATCCGCTCGTGGCGGACGCCGAGCGACTGGGCGATCTGTGCGGCCAGCGACAGCTCGCGGGCGGGGTAAATCTCGGCCTCGGCGGTGACGGCGATGGCGCGGTCGCCCAGCTCGTCGGCGGCCACCTTGAGCAGCAGGCTGCTGTCCACGCCGCCGCTGAACGCCACGGCCACCGAGCCCAGGCCGCGGAGGATGCCCCGCAGCCGTTCGAGTTTCTCGTCGATGCTCATGCGCCAATTATACCGCGTCGGTGGCCCGAAGGCCACTGCCACAGGCGCCAAGCGCGGCTTGACTCCAGTCGCGAGCGGGATAGAGTATTAAGAGAGGACACCACGACACGTGCTAACACCAAGGAGATAGGCGTGCTTCCGGACATGCGATGGGCCATCGACGACATTCTGGCTCGCTCGTCGCGGCCCGGCTTCCCAAACCGACACGTGCGGCAGGACACGGTGGACGGCTGGCTGGACGAGGTGAAGGCCATGGGCGTCCGCAGCATCCTGTGCCTGCTGTCGGACCGGCAGTTCAAGTACTACCGCGACCTCCCGGAAAGCATCCCGGAGCACTACCGCAGCTGGGGCTTCGAGGTGGAGCACATCTCCATCGAAGACCCCGCCTACTCGCTGAGCGGCTACGACCAGATCGAGGCCAGCCGCGAGCGGATCTGCGAGGCCTTCGACCACCTGCCCAAGCCCGTGCTCGTCCACTGTAGCGCCGGCCTCGACCGCACGGGCTACGCCGTGCGCTTCATCGAGATGCACCTCGCGGGCGAGGACACGGGCGACGACAAACAGGAGCCTGGCGACGAAGACTGAACGCCCAACACAACACGCGCTGTCCGCCACACACATCGTGTGGGGTCTCAACGCGCTCGCACGTGCCCACACGATGAGCTACTTCGCCGATGGCCACCGCGGCGCCGCCATCATCGCCACCTGCACCCTGGCCAGCGAAAACGGCCTCGCCGGCGACACGCAACACGCCATGGCCCGCCTCATCGCCCACCACTGGGGCCGCTCGGGCCTGTGCGCCGGCTTCCCCGACGAGGCGCCCGACGAAGCATTCCTCGACCAGATCGCCCTCGCCCTTCAGGGCAATATCTCCAGGCTCCGCCAGGTAGGGCACAACGTCATCTTCGCCATGCTCGCGCTCAAGGCGTTCAAGGCCGTGCCCCAGGCCATCACCCCCAGTCGCGTCGAGGGCGTGTGCAGGCTGATCCGCTCCTTTGCCACGTACGACGACGTGACGCTGACCGAAGACGACCACTACCCCGACCTGGCCGACCCCGCCACCTTCGCCGCGTCTGTCCTCGAGGAATGCCTGGCCGCCGCCGAACGCTTCCGCGGCACCGGCAACGGCTATCCCGGCCACCTGCTCACCTATGGCCAGGCGCTGCTGGAACTCCGGTCGCTCGGCTACCCCGACCTCGCGGAAGCCGGCATCCACGCCTACCAGCTCTTCGTCAAAGTCGCGCGCCAGGGGCCGACGCCCGACGCCCGGCGGATCCCCGACCACGCCGACCGCGGCCAGGACCCGCTCACCCACGGCTACTGGGAGCAACGAGGGCAGGGCGACCCGCGGCTCGGCCACTGCTTCAAGTATCCCTACAGCTTCCACAATCTGCTCGCCCGAGCCAGCGATCCCCAGCTCACCCGCCGCTGCCTGGCCATCGCCCACCTGCTCTTCTGACCCGCCCACGGGCGGAGTTTTCCCTTCCCGCCGAATCTGGTATGATCGGCCATCTTTCGTCGGATGCCGGCCGCCCGAGGCCGGCATCGGGGCCCGCGACACAGGAGTAACTGATGGCCAAGATCACGTTCATGGGCGCCGGCAGCACGGTCTTTGCGAAGAACGTGCTCGGCGACTGCATGCTCACCGAGTCGCTCCGCGACTCGCACCTCGCGCTGTACGACATCGACGGCGCGCGCCTCCGCGAGTCGAAGATGATGCTGGAGACGCTGAACGCCAACCTGAACGAGGGCAGGGCGAGGATCACGGCGCACCACGGCGTGCGCAGCCGCAAGACGGCGCTCCGCGGCGCCGACTACGTGGTCAACGCCGTCCAGGTGGGCGGCTACGAGCCGTGCACGGTGATCGACTTCGAGATCCCGAAGAAGTACGGCCTCCGCCAGACCATCGCCGACACCCTGGGCATCGGCGGCATCTTCCGCGCGCTCCGCACGATTCCCGTGATGCTCGACTTCTGCCGCGACATGGACGCCGTGTGCCCCGACGCCTGGTTCCTCACCTACGTGAACCCCATGGCCATGATCACCGGCGCCATCCTCCAGGCCACGCCCATCAAGGCCGTGGGCCTGTGCCACAGCGTGCAGGGCTGCGCCCGCGGCCTGCTTCACCACTTGGGCATGCTGGACGGCGTGAAGAAGCTCCAGTGGAAGGTGGCCGGCATCAACCACCAGAGCTGGCTCCTCGAGGTCACCGACGGCGGCAGAGACCTCTACCCCGAGATCAAACGCCGCGCCGCCAAGCTCAACAAAGCCGCCCGCAAGAAGGGCGCACCCAAGCACTGGGACATGGTGCGCCTCGAGCTCATGCGCCTCCTGGGCTACTACATCACCGAGTCCAGCGAGCACAGCGCCGAGTATATGCCCTACTGGATCAAGAGCCAGCATCCCGAGCTCATCGAGGAGTTCAACATCCCCCTCGACGAATACCCCCGCCGCTGCATCGCCCAGATCGAGGGCTGGAAGAAGCGCAGCCAGGAGATCGTGGCCGACCCCCATCTCACCCACCGCCGCACCGGCGAATACGGCTCCTACATCATGGACGCCATGGAAACCGACGTGCCCGCCCGCATCGGCGGCAACGTGCTCAACACCGGCCTCATCCCCAACCTGCCCAGCACGGCCTGCGTCGAAGTGCCGTGCCTAGTCGACCGCAACGGCGTGCAGGGCTGCTACGTGGGCGACCTGCCCGAGCAGTGCGCCGCCATGAACCGCACGAACATCAATCCCCAGCTCCTCACCATCGAGGCCGCCCTCACGCTCAAGAGGGACAAGATATACCAGGCCGCGATGCTGGACCCCCACACCGCCGCCGAGCTGCCCCTCGACCAGATCGTGAGCCTGTGCGACGACCTCATCGAAGCCCAAAGAGACTGGCTGCCCGAGTATCACTGAGCCAGAAGCCGCCGGCTCTCGCTGTCCTCTCCGCCCTATGGGGCCCGTTCCCATGCGCGACCTCTTCCGCCGGCTGCTCCTCGGCTCCCTCGCCCTCGCCCTCGCCGCCGCGGTGTGGCTGCCGACTCTGAGTCTCCTGTTCCACCGGGATCCCGTGCCGTATCTCGGCACAGGGGAGGCGGCGCCCCGGGCCCGTGCCATGGCTCTGCGTCACGTGCGGATGTGGACGGACCCCGCGCTCCGCGAGCGCGAGATCGCGGCCATGCGCCGCAGCAACGCCGAGTGGGACTTCATGGGCCGCACCTTCCTCGTCCTCGGCCTAGCTGAGATGGCGCTCCGCGACCCGGACGCACAAGACGATCATCTCGCCGTGATCGACGCGATCCTCGACGAGACGCTCCGCCTCGAGCGCAAGCACGGCCACGTCCACTTTCTCATGCCCTACGCCCGCGGGCGGCCCTTCGTCGTGCGGCCCACGCGGAGCCTCTTCGTGGATGGCGAGATCGCCCTCATGCTCGCCGCGCGGCGCCTGGTGGCCGAGAAACCGCCGTACAAGCCCCTCCTGGGCGAGCGGGTGCGCATCATGGTCGAGCGCATGCAGCGGAGCCCCGTGCTGTGCGCCGAGAGCTACCCCGACGAGTGCTGGACCTTCTGCAACGCCGTGGCCCTGGCGGCCATCCGCCTGGCCGACGTGCTCGACGGAAGCGACCACGCTCCTTTTCTCACGCAATGGGTGGCCACGGCCAAGGCGAAGCTCGTGCACCAGGAGACCGGGCTCCTCGTCTCCAGCTTTACTCAGCGCGGCGCGACGATGGACGGCCCCGAGGGCACGAGCCTCTGGCTCGTGGCCCACTGCCTGACCCTCATCGATCCCGACTTCGCGGCCGACCAGTATGCCCGAGCCCGACGCGAGTTGGGCCGCCACGTCCTCGGCTTCGGCTACTCCCGCGAATGGCCGCGGTCGTGGCGGGGGCCGATGGACATCGACTCCGGCCCCGTGGTGCCCGTCCTCGAGGCCAGTGCCAGCGCCAGCGGCTTGGCCATGGTCGCCGCACGCAGCTTCGGCGACACCGAGTACTTCGGCGCCCTTCTCGCCTCGCTCGAGTTTGCCGGCCTGCCCATCGAGCGCGACGGCGCGCGCCGCTATGCCGCGAGCAATGCGGTGGGCGATGCCGTGGTGCTCTACGCCATGGTGCTCGGCCCGCTGTGGGAAAAGGCCTGGGAAGGGAGGGCGCCATGAGCGGAAAGCCCCCGCAAGGCTGGCGGGCGCTCGTGCGGTTCCAGCTCGTGTCGCCGCGCGGGTTCCTCATCACCGCGGCCACCCTTGCCGTCGTGTTTGCCGTCCTCCATCTCGTCGGCGCACGCGAGCATGCCAGCGTGCTGTGCGGTCAGATTCCCGAAGCGAGCGCGCTGGCCGTGCCGCTCGGTGTGGCCTACGTGTTCTTCTACGTGGCCTTCGCGCTCGTCGTGCCTGTGCTCGTGCTGGCGGCGGGCCCCTTCGCTCTGCTTCAGCGCGCGTTTGACCGCGCCCGCTCGCGTGCGCAGAATGGGACCTCGTGATCGCCGTGGATGAAAGCCCCGCTGCTCGCCCCGCCCTGCGCACCCGCCTCAGCCGCGCGCTGGACTCGCGCGCCTTCCTCCCCACCTGTTTCGCCGTGGCGCTGCTGCTGCGCGTGGCGTAGGTGGCCACCCACGATCCCTATCCCGCCGCCGACTACAAGTGGTACTGGAACGCCGCGCAGAGCATCGCCGCCGGCCACGGCTTCACCGCGCAGGGCCTGCCCACCGCGCGGTGGCCCGTGGGCTATCCCGCGTTTCTCGGCGGACTCTTCGCCCTCACGAGGCCGTCGCTCGTCGTAGGTCGCGTGGCCAACATCGAGCTCGCCCTCGGCATCATCCTGCTGGCCACCGTGCTGGCGCGGCGGATGCTGGCGTCGGAACGGGCGGCCCGCCTGACGGCCTTCATCCTGGCCTTCTTCGGCTCACCGCGCTTCCACTTCCCGCTGATCCCCTTCTTCGCCATCTACGCCGCCGCCGCGGCGACGGGGATCGGCCGGGCCGGCCCCGCCCCCGAGGCCTGAGCCTGCCACCGCGCTACTTCTTCCGCATCTTGCCCTTGCCCCTGGCGCGAACGCGTCGCTTCGCCACGGCGGGCCAGTAGGGGCTCTCGGTGCGAGCCGTGGCCAGAAAGGTCTCGATCCTGCGCACCACGTCGGGGTGCTGGGCGGTGATGTCGGTCTTCTCGCCGCGATCGGTCGCCAGGTCGTAGAGCTCGAGCGGCTCGTCGGTGCCGAAGCGCACGCCCTTCCACCGGCCCATCCGCACGGCTTGGTGGAAGGGGGCGTGGAACTCCCAGTAGAGCGCATCGTGGGGCTTCTGCAGGCTGCCCAGTAACGTAGGCAGCACGCTCATGCCATCCAGACCCTTCGGCAGCGCCGTGCCGGCCAGCTCGCAGGCCGTGGGGAAGAAGTCCGTGTGTGTCCACACGAAGTCGCTCGTCTTCCCCGCGGGCACCTTGCCTGGCCAGCGGACGATCATGGGCATGCGGATGCCACCCTCGTAGAGGCTGCGCTTGATGCCGCGTAAGCCGCCGGCGCTGTGAAAGAGCTTGAGGAAGGGCGGGTTCGGGCCGTTGTCGCTGGTGAAGAACACGAGGGTGTGCTCGTCGAGGCCCAGCTCCCTGAGCAGCGCGAACAGCTTGCCCACGGTGGCGTCCACGCGGGTGATCATGGCGGCGTAGTTCTTCTGCGTCTTCGGCCAGGGCTGGGCGGTATAGGGCGCGGTGTCGGGCACCTCGTACTTGCCGTGAGGGATGGTGTAGGGCAGGTAGAGGAAGAAGGGCTTGCCTTTGCTCCTCCGGATGAAGTCCAGCGTGTCGGCCTCGAACAGGTCGTGGGCATACTGCTGGCGCTTGCCGCCCTGGTTGCCCGCGAGTTCCTGCCGCTGGTCGTTGCGCCAGAGCCAGGTGGGGTAGTAGCTGTGGGCGTGCACCTGGTCGAGGTAGCCGTAGAAGTGGTCGAAGCCGTGCTTGTCGGGCGAGCCGGTGGTGCCGGGATTGCCGAGTCCCCACTTGCCGATGCCGCCCGTCACGTAGCCTGCCTTCCGAAGATGGGTGGCCACGGTGTAGTCCGTGGGACGCAGAGGCACGAGGCCGCGGTTCTTGCCCTCGCCGGGGAGATCGGCCTTGGCGCGGTTGCCGCGGCGGGTGCAATGGCCGCTGTGGAGGCCGGTCATCAGCACGCAGCGGGTGGGCGCGCACACGGCGCTGCCGGCGTAGCAGTCGGTGAACTTCGTGCCTTCGGCGGCCATGCGGTCGAGGTGCGGCGTGCGGATGAGCTTCTGGCCGTAGCAGCCGAGGTCGCCGTAGCCCAGATCGTCCACCATGATGAAGATGATGTTCGGCTTGCGGGCGGGCGCCGCAATGCCCCGGCCCGCGGCGACCACCGCGGCGCCCATGGCCCCCAGAAACTCACGCCGGTGCATGTGCAGATCTCCTGGCTCTGGTGTTTGGTCGGCCACACAAGTATAATCGTTCAGCCTCGCCAGAGAAAGCTGCCATGGATGACTTTCTGCTCTCACGCTACGGCGCCGCGTCCGTCACGCCTTCGCCGGTGAACCGCATGATGTCCACCGTCGCCGCGGACCTCCGCGAGGGGGTGGACGTGAATCTCGGCGTGGGCTACGTGAACGAGAACACCATTCCCCGCGCGGCCTTCGTCGAGGCCGTGCAGGCCGTGCTCGCCGACCCCGTGAAGTACCGCTTCGCCCTCAACTACGGCGGCAGCCTCGGCTCGCCCAATCTCATCGACTCCCTCCGACGCTTTCACATCGAGAACTGCATCGGCGGCCTCACCGCCGACCTGCTCGACCGCCAAGCCATCATCATCGGCCCCAACGGTGCGTCCAGCCTGCTCGAGGGCATGGCCCACGTGCTCGCCCCGGGCATCATCGTCACCACCGACCCGATCTACTACATCTACAGCAGCCTGCTGGAGCGGCTGGGCTTCGACATCGTGGCCGTGCCCGAGGACGACGAGGGCATCCGCATCGACCGCCTGGAGGCCAGGCTCCACGACCTCGGCGATGCCGTCCACGGCGTCCGCTGCCTCTACGTGGTCACCGTGAGCAATCCCACCTGCACCATCCTCTCGAACGCCCGCCGCCGCGAGCTGGTGCGCGTGGCCGGCGAGCTGTCACAGAACCTCGGCCGCCGCGTGCCGCTCGTGCTCGACAAGGCCTACGAGAACCTCATCCACGACCCCAGCGTGGAGCCGCCCGAATCGGCACTGCTCCACGACGAGCGGGGCCTCGCGTACGAGATCGGCACGCTCTCCAAGATTCTCGCGCCCGCGCTCCGCATCGGCTACCTGATGGGCCCGCCCGGCCCGCTCGTGGACGCCCTGGTGCAGAAGACCAGCGACAGCGGCTTCTCCGCTCCCCTCATCACCCAGGAGGCCGCGAGCTGGCTCCTCGACCACCACGTGGCCGACCAACTCGCCCGCGTGAACGCCGGCTACCGCGGGAAGGCCACCCGGATGCGGCAGTGGATCGACGACTATCTCGGCGACGCCATCGAGGAGTGCCGCGGCGGCCAGGCCGGCTTCTACTTCTACCTCACCTTCCGCGACGTGGAGACGCGCGAAGGCTCCCCCTTCTTCCGCTACTGCACCCGCACCACGGGCACCCCCGCCATCGACGGCCCACCCGACGCCAGGCACCCGCTCGTCCTCTACGTCCCCGGCGAGTTCTGCGTCCACTCCCGAGGCGACATGGTGGACGCCGGCCGCCGCCAGATGCGCCTCTCCTACGGCTTCGAGGAGCCGCCCCGCATCGAGCAGGCGCTCCGCATCATGCGCGAGGCCGTGGAGTTCGCCCGGAAGCACTGAGCAAGGGACTTCGCGGCGTGGGGAACGAAGCAGGCCGCGCTCCGAATTGGAGCGCGGCCTGCGGTGTTGAATGGAGCGTGACGGTCCGCGGCTACTTGGCCACGGCGACCTTGTTGGGTGCCTCGACGGGGCACGCGACGCGGAAGCTGACGTTGTGGACGCACTGCCACGTCCGATAGTCGTAGCGGACGCTGCTGGTGGCGCGCTTCGGGCGGTCGTAGTAGGAGCCGCCGCGGGCCACCTTGCGGCCATCGGCCTTGCCCGCGTCGCGACCATCAGCCGCGTAGGGATACGCCTTGTAGGTGGAACGCGTCCACTCGGCGGCGTTGCCGTGCATGTCGTGGAGTCCCCAGGCGTTGGGCTTGTTGTACTTGCCCACGCTGTCGGTGACGGTGGAGCCGTCGTTGACGCTCGCGATGGCGGGGAGCCACTTGGGGGAGTCGCGGATACAGAGCTGTGTGAAGCGCTGGTCGGCGAGGTTGGCGAGGGGGCCGAAGTTGGTGTCGAGCGCGCCGTAGTTCATCGGCGTGGCGGTGCCGGCGCGGCAGGCGTATTCCCACTGGGCTTCGGTGGGGAGGGTGAACTTGCGGCCGGTCTTCTGCGAGAGCCAGTAGCAGAAGGCCATTGCCTGCTGCCACGAGATGCGCACCACGGGCTGGCGGGGGCGGTTGACGGCCTGGCCGCGGTTCGAGTGGTCCTTGTTGAACACGCTGATGTAGCCGCTGTCGTGGGACGGGTCGAAGAGGCCATACTGGGCGTTGGTGATCTCGAACCTGCCCATGTAGAAGGGTTCACCAATCTTCACGCGGCACTGCGGGTACTCGTCGGGGTAGCCGGTGGCTGAGCCCATGACGAATTCGCCGGCAGGGATGAGGGCAAGCTCGAGCGCGGCGCCATCGCCGAGGTCGACCTTGAGTTCGCCGGGGGCGCCGGCGGCGGCCAGGCGCTTTGTGGCCTCGGCGGCGTCGAAGGGCCAGCCGGGGGGATTTGCGATTTGCGATTTGCGATCTGCGATTGGTTTGGGCTTCACGAACGCGGGCCGTGGCAGCGGCGGGGCCGGGTATTTCTCGGGGTCTTCGGGGCGGTTGGCATACTTGGTGCGCATGGCGAGGCGGCGCTTGCTGATCTTATCGATGTTGCCGCGATGCTCGGCCCAGGTGCCGTGGTCGGGGACGTTGAGGTCGATCCAGGTGACCAGGCGGTCCCAGGCCTCGGCGTCGAGCGTCACGCCGTGGTGGCCTTTCTTGAGCATCTGGACGAGTTCGCTGGTGTCGGCGTGCCACTCGAGGGGCTTCTGGATGTGGTAGTCGCTCTCGGGGCCGGGCCGCCGCACGTAGGGGTGGAGGGCGATGTAGCTCTTGGTGAAGCCGCGCCAGCCCTTGCCGATGTCGGCGAAGTTGGGCAGCGCCTTGCCGTCCTTGCGGGGCTTGCCATCGTGACAGCCGGCGCAGTGCTTGTCGAGCACGGGCTGCACCTCGCGCTTGAAGCTGTAGGGGCGCGCGGGGCCGCGCCACGGCTCCACCTCGCAGGGAGCGTGGGTGGAGGCGATGGTGCGGGTGGCCTTCGGCGTGGTGTTCTGCCGCTCGTGGCAGCCCACACAGTTGGCCACCTCGCCGGGCATGGCGGTGTACCAGGAGCGCATCACCTGGATGGCCTTGCCCTCGGCGTCGAGGGGCTGCACGGCCACGGGGGCATTGGCGGGCACCTTGAAGATGGCGGAGCCATCCTCGAAGACGGGGATGGTGCCGTGGATGCGGCGGGCGTCCCAGGGGCCGTCGATGCCGATGTTGATGTGGCCGCCCATGCCGTTGTAGCCGTAGTGGAACTCGTAGAGGCGCAGCTTCTTGACGGTGCCACGCGGCACGCCTTCGAGGCCGCGGCCGATGTAGATGTCGTTCAGGTAGATGATCGCGTAGTCTTTGCTCTGGTCGGTCTTGTCGGGGATGACGGGCGGCTTCTTGGTCTTGCGGAGCGGCACGGGCTCGAACACGGCGTAGCCGGGGATCTCGACGATGGGCAGGATGTTGTCGTGCACGTCCACCAGGCAGAGCGCCCACGGCGACTGGCTGTTCCTCTGGCACGAGACGAGGAAGAACTTGTCGTTGAGCGGATAGGGGTGGAGGAATTTGGGCCAGGCGCCGTTCACCAGCGCGTCGGCGATGGTGTTGATGTCAGGCCTGTTGCTCTGCTTGGGGATGAGCTGCACGGCGCCGCCGCCCTCGTGGCGGCCCTTGGCGGGGTCGTAGACGAGGAGCTGGCCCATGCGGGGCACGCCGTGGTGGCCGGAGATGATGGCGACGACCTTGGTGGGGTGGTTGGGCACGGGGCGGGCGTAGAAGGTGGAGTTGGGCCAGTAGCTGTTGCTGAAGGCGTACTCCATCTGCTCGGTGCCGTCGGGGTTCATGTGGAAGAGGATGCGGGTGAAGTAGTGGGGGCTGTCGCTATACTCCCAGCGGGTGTAGAGCACGCGGCCGTTGTTGAGCACGGTGGGATACCAGTTCTGGTCCTGGTCGAAGCAAAGCTGGCGTTCCCTGCCCGTCTTGGGGTCGAGGAGGCACAGGTTGGCCACGGGCGAGCCGCCGCCGACGCAGGGCACGCCGTGGAAGGCGCGGGTGGAGGTGAAGAGGATCTTGCCGTCGGGGAGGTAGCAGGAGTCGAAGTTGTCCACGTCGGGCTCGAGGCCGGGGTTCACCTGGCGCAGTCCCGTGCCATCGGCCTTGATCTCGAAGACCTGCCAGCGGCCGTTGTCGCCGATGGACGAGAACATCAGGCGATCTGCGTCCCAGTGGATATCGACGTCGCCGACGAACTTGCCTTTGTCGGGCCGGTAGAGCGTGGTGAGCTTGCCGTCGGGGCTCACGGGGGAGAGCACGGCGATCTCGTTGTCGTAGCCGGTGCGGCCGATGGAGGCGTTGGTCACCCAGTTCTGTGGCAGGCCGAGGTTGCGCAGGCTGCGCTTCACGACGAGCAGCTTATCGAAGTCGATGAGCGGGTTGGCCGTCACGAGGGCTTCGTAGCGGAGGTCGAGCAGTTGGTTGCCGGCCGTGGCCACGGCCTCCACGTTGTTGGCCTTGGTGGCGTCCACGATGGTCTTCTCGAGGGCGTCGAGGCGCTTGAGGTAGTCGGCACCCTTGGCATACTTGACGGGATACTCGTCGGCCAGGTCGGCGATGGAGAGGCGGAGGGCCTCGACGTTGATGTTCTTCACCTGCGCCATGGCCTCGGCGAGCTGCTTGGCCTCGTAGTAGACGAGGCGCACGGCGTGGAGGCTGGCGGCGTCCTTCGTCTTGGCGGCGAGTTCCTTGGCCTTGGCCTGGAGGCGAGGCACGGCGACCCGCTGCACGTAGCGGCCGGCCAGCTCGGGCAGGTTGCCAGCGGCCCAGTCGCGTGCCCAGATGCCGTCGGTGCGCTCCCAGGCCATCTCGCGCTGGGCTTTCATCTCGGTGAAGTCGCGCTGGATGAGGCTCCACAGCTCGGTGTCGCCGGGCAGCAGGGCGCCGCCCTTGGCGGGCTGCTTGCGGGTGGAGAAGTACATGCCGCTGCCGCCGCCTTGGTTGTAGATCTTGAAGAGCAGGTGGTTCTGGCCGGGCTTGAGGGCAAGCTGCACGGTGTCCTGATTGGCGCCGGGGCCGCGCGGCACGTCTTTGGCGAGCACCTTCTGGCCGTTGAGCCACAGGGCGCAGCCGTCGTCGCTGCCGAGGTAGGCCGCGAGGGTCTTCGGGGCGCCGACGGTGATGGTGCGGTAGAAGTAGTGGGCGGAGTTGTTGGGGATGCTCATCTGGTGCACCACGCCGTCGGTGTAGTTGGCGCCGCTCGTCCACCGCTTGCCGTCGACGGTCTTGTCGAGGGCGATCTCTTTCTCGGGCGGATAGGCGATGCCGAAGGCGCGCTTGCCACTGGTGTTGAAAGGGCCGATGTGGAACCACGGGCTGAGGCGGGGCGTGAGGTCGGCGGTCAGCTTGCCGGCCTTGAGCTTGGCGAGCGCCTCGGCGTCGCGCTTCATCTGCTCCTCGCGGGAGACGAGCATCGTGGCCTGCCAGGTGGCCTGCCTGGCGTAGGCGGGCTTGCGGGGCGGACGCTGGAGCTTGCCGCGCATCCGCAGCGCGGGCGTGAGCGCCACAAACTTCCGCTTCTTCCGCTCTATCTCTTCCTTCGTGAGCCCATCGGCCTCGGCGCCCAGCACCTCCAGCTCGATCACCGCCGACCAGCCGCTGCCGGCCTTCGTCTTGGCCGGCTGGCCCGCTTTGATGTTGTAGGCGCGCCAGATGCGGAATTCCACCCAGTCGGCCTTGAACGGCACGAGTGGGCCGCCGTCGCGGTCGAAGAAGCTGGCGTGGAAGCCGCCGCCGTTCTGGCCGAGGACCTTGAGGCCCGAGGAAATGGGGGCCTCGCCGAGGAACTTGGGCTCCTTGCCCGGCTGCTTCTCGTTGTTGGCGAAGCGCACCTCGAAGTCCTGGTTGGCGCGGCCATCGCCGTTGAAGGTGAACAGCCCCACCTCGCGGATGAGGCGAGGCTTGCCAAGATAGTAGCGCAGCACGGTGGGCTGGCCGTCCACGATCGCGCGGCCATCGCCGGCCTGTTTGCCGGCGAAGCCATCGGTGAGCACGCGGAGCGACTCGGGGTCGAGGCCGCCATTCGCGGCGGCCTTCGCCCCTTCGCGGGCGAGAAGGTTGTGCGCATAACCCGCCTCGATGCGCTGCGAACATTCCTGGAAGCCGCGGCCGTTGTTCGACCACGGCTCCACCTTCATCACCAACTCAGCCGCTGCCGAACCGGCCAACGCCAGGAGCAATACGCCCGCCAGCGCGGCGAGTCCCGTCACACGGTGCGTTCTCATGGGCTTGGATCAGCCTCCATGCAAAAGGGGCAGCCTCCCGTCGAGGGGCGAGACGGTCTGGCTTGGATTGGCACACAGCAACGGCATTTTATGCCAAACGTGTGGAATAAACAAACAGGAATGCCATCGCACTGGCGCTCTCTTCCTTCCTCACTCCCCCTTCCGCCGGCTGTCGCGCGTGGCGAGACACCAGGCCTCGGTGTCGGCGAGCATCTGGGCGGTGGTGAAGCGGTCGAGCACGCGCTGGCGGCCGGCCGTGCCGAGGGCGGCCGCGAAGTCGCGCTCGGCGAGCAGACGGCCGATCAGGTCGTGGAGCATCTGCGGGTCGCCCGGGGAGACGAGCAGGCCGGTCTCGCCGTCGGCGACCACCTCGGGCACGCCGTCCACGGCCGACGCCACGGCGGGCAGGCCGGCAGCCATGGCCTCGAGGGCGGTGTTGGGCATCCCCTCGCGGAGGGAGGGCAGCACGAAGATATCGGCGGCGTGGAGCAGCGCGGGGATGTCGTCGCGGTGGCCGACGAAGCGGACGGCGTCGGCGAGGCCGAGGTCGCGGGCCTGCTGCTCGAGCGTGGGACGCTCGATGCCGTCGCCGGCCACGATGAGCCGCAGGCGGGGGAAGTGCTTCCGCAGCAGAGCCACGGCGTCGAGCAGGTGTGTGTGGCCTTTCATCGGGTGGTGGCGGCTGGTGACGATGAGGGTGGGGTCGTCGCCGAGGGACAGCTCGGTGCGGATGCGTCCGCGGGCCGTGGGGTCGTCGGGCGGCGGGTGGATGCCGTTGGGGATGGCTCGGATGCGCGAGGCATCGAAGTAGCCGTAGCGGAGCAGCTCGGCGCGGCAGTGTTCGGAGGGGGTGACGTAGCGGTCGCACAGGTGGCGGTAGGTGAGGCGGGCGCGGAAGCCGCGTTTCATGATGGCGTCGCCCAGGCGGCAGAGGATGGCGGGACGCCGGCGCAGGCTGAAGGTGCCGGCGGCCCAGGCCATGCGGATGCACTGGTGGGCTTTGAGGAGCACGAGGTCGATGTCGTGCTCGCGATAGAGGCGGTGGAGCGCGCGGAGGCCGGCGGGATGGAAGTCGCCCTGCATGAGAAGTTCGGTGGCAGGCAGATCGTGCTCGCGGCAGGCATCGAGCCAGCGGGAGCCGGGCTTGGCCGCGGCGGCCACGGTGTGGCCCCGGGCGCGCAGGTGGTCGGCCAGGAGGAGCATCCACTTCTCGATGCCGCCCCAGTTGCCCTCGCCGATGTTGTTGAGGAGCAGAACGCGGAGGGGATTCGCGATTTGCGATTGGCGATTGGCGATTGCTGGCTTGCCTCTTGCTCTGCGTCTTGGCGTCTTGGCGTGAGTCATCTTCGTTTGCACACGAGGTCGGCGAGCAGGCCGAGGGCGAAGAGCTGGATGCCGGCCACGAGGAGCAGCAGGTCGGAGGTCTTGAGGTTCGGGCCGCCGGTAGTGGGGTCGTGGATGAGCAGGTCGCAGGTGCCCTTGATGGCTCCAGCGAGGAAGACGGCGAGCGCCAGCGGGCCGAGCACCTTCAACGGCCGGAAGTAGGTGACCGTCTGCGCGATGAGCATCAGGAAGCCCAGGGTGTCGCGGATGGGGCGGATCTTCGAGCGGCCCTGACGCTGGCGATAGGCGATGGGCACGTAGCACACGTCCAGCTCGTCGCACAGCATGGCCAGGGTGATGGTGGTGGTGAACGAGAAGCGGGAGGGCAGCAGGCGGAAGTAGCGCAGGCAGGCGTCCTTGCGGAAGATGCGGAGGCCGGAGTTGAGGTCGGGGATGGGCTCCTCGGCCAGATAGCTGGCGAGGGTGCGGAGCACCCACTTGGCCGGGCGGCGGATGGCCGGCACGCCCTGGCCGGGCTGGCGGGCGCCGACGACCATGGCGGCGTCGCCCATTTCTGCGAGAAGCTTGGGGATGGCGTCGGGCGGATAGGTGCCGTCGCCGTCAATGATGGCCACCAGACCGTGCGCGGCGTGCTGGAGGCCGTGCTTGATGGCGGCGCCGTAACCCCGATTGCGCTCGCGGGCCACGAGGCGGACCGACGGCGCCCGCTCGGCGGCCGAGCGCACGGCGTCGGCGGTGCCATCGGTCGAGCCGTCGTCCACCACCAGAATCTCGAAGGCCTCGACCTCAGGCGCGGCGTCGAGCACGCCATGCAACTCATCGAGCACGGCGCCGATGGCGGCGGACTCGTTGTAGACGGGCACGATGACGGACAGGTCGGGCATCTGCACTCCACGAATCAGGGCTTGGGCGCATTCTAGCAGCGCCGCGTCGCATGGTCAATCCTGGCTCACGCGGCGGCCCCTGCCGCGGCGAGGGGGCCAGTTGACCAGCACCCAATCCTCTAGCCTTCCCGAAGGAACGACACCAGTTTCTCCATCGCGGCGCCAAAGTAGGAATGCGTATACTCGACGGCGTTGTGCCTGCATACTTCGCGGATGTCCTCAGGCAGGTCATCCTCAGACGGGAAGCGGAAACCGTCCTTCATTACTGGCACAATGTTCCGATGTTCCCCGAGGCCGTGAGCGATCTCACGACGAAGCCAGTCGCGCGGGTTCTCGCACTGGTCCAGCGAGCCAGCGGTGAGGATCAGAATGAAGTTGCCGGCGTTTTGGATCTCCAACAACAGGCGGTCATCAAAATGGCTGGCACCCAGATCATCGACATCGAGAAAGGCCCGCCACCCACGCGAGCGCAGTTCCCGAGCCACAAGGCGAGCCGTTTCGGACCCTCCGTCACGACGATAGCTGATGAAGGCAGAGCCGCACGTTGCCGTTCCCTCCTGGGCATCCTGCCCCGAGGCCTGAGCAGCCCTGCGGCTGCCTCGTCGTATCCGTGCGATGGTTCCGGCCAACTGGAGGCGCATGCGACGCCACCAAGGCAAGTAGTTCGGGATGGCGCAGCGCAGTGGCTCAAGCACGTTGACCGGCTGGGGTGGCCCCGGCAGACACAGCAAGTGGGCCTCGTCGTCGACGTAAGGCGAGTTGCCGTAGCCCACACTGCTCACTGGCACCAAGTCGAACGCCAGCCCCGCGTTCATCACGACACCAGGGAAAGAGCGATACGCCCGGTCGAACTCGTGTACGACCTTGGGCACCGCCACTTCGGCTGTGGCCCCATAGGCGTCCACGCCCACGAGCATGGCGATCACCTGCTTGATCTGATTGCGCTGCTGGAACAGCCATCGGAACAGCTTCCCAAGCCACTGGTCGTGCTCAGCAGTGTCCCGTGAATCGGGCAAGACACGATTGAACATGTCCACGGCCACCAGGACCGTTCTGCAATGCAGCAGGCCATGCCGTAGGCGGGAAGCAGGATCAAGCGGCTCATCGCGCTCATCCATGAGTTGGTAGATTTCCCCTGGAGCGTCCCACATGACCAGATGAACAGGTTGCCCATGCCAGACGACCTTCATCAGGAAACAGGGCGCCAATACGTCGTAGGTGGTCTTGCAGGGCACTCCGGACCGACGCATCGCGAGGTAGTCACCGGTTAAGCGATCGAACGCACGGTCGGTCACCTCGACGTGCCATTCGGGCGGGGAGTGCATCAACTGGTCGTGAAGCGCGGCAAGGTACAGCGACTTCCCCGTGCAGGGCAGCCCGATCAGCCCCAGCGCATTCCCCGAACGCACACGGATGATCTCTGGCGGGCCGAGGAACTCCATGTCGGGATTCCGCACGCACTCAGGACATTCGGCGTGGCCCTCCGGCAGAGGCCACCAGCAACGGCTGCATAGAGCGAGATGGGGTTTCACGAAGCCCTTCCCCCAGCCAGTCCCGAATGCACGGCATGAAGCAGGCGCATTCTAGCAGCGCCGCGCGGCGAAGTCAATGGAGAGCGCCGGTTGGGGTGCAATTCGAGAGGGTTGGCAATGCGGGGGGAGCCTTTCTTAAGGAGAAAGTCTCCCCAGTCCCGAATGGCACTACGTAACATGAACCAGGCCGCCTGGCAGGCCATCCGCCGTTCACCGCAGGTGCGGGCGCTCTTCGAGCGCATCGTCCGCGACGACCCGGAGCGCAAGAAGAAAGCCGTCGCCGTCCCAGTCGCCCTTGGAAAGCAAGGCCGCCGGCACGGGCCGCTTCCAGACCAGCTTGCCTCCTGCGTCGAACAGGTAGAGGTTGCGCCCCTTCTCGCAGAAGGCGATCTCGAGTCCCTTGCGGTGCTTGTCGAAGTTCCCCAGGGCGATGTTCTGGGCGTGGCGGACGCCCTGCGCGCGGTAGTCGATTCGGGCCTCGATTCTCCCGGTAAGCGGGTCAGCGAAGCTCACTCGGCCGCCCACCTCTCGCGTCAACCACAGAGCGTGATCCACCGAAGCATCAGGCTCCCCCGCGTTGTAGATGGGGACCAACGTGCGCTGGATCATCTCTGATCCCTTTCTGCATGGCTCCCAACTGACGAGCAGTTGTCCTGTAAGTGGACGGTGCGCGTGGGGAATGCAACGGAGAGCCCCATCTCCTTGAGCAGACGCATGATGGCCAGATTGATGCGCTGCTTCGTGGCCAGATGGTCGGCCCAGGCCGTGGATGCCGTGAAGTAGTAGACGAGGATGTTGAGGCTGGATTCCCCGAAGTCGGTGAAGCTCACAAGCATGAACTCCTGGTCTACGCCCTCATCGTTCTCGATGATGCGGCGGATGCCGGCCACGGCTTCCTCCATCTGCGGAGCGGTGGTGTCGTAGGTGACCCCGATGGTCTGCATGACGCGGCGCTTGGGCATCTTGGACCAGTTGTCGATGGTGGCTGCGGCCACGGTCTTGTTGGGCACGGAGACCAGGGTGGCCGGCCACGTGCGGATGCGGGTCGAGCGGAAGCCGATGTCCTCGACGATCCCCTCCACGTCCCCCATCTTGATCCAGTCCCCCACCGTGAAGGGGCGACCAAGGAAGATGAAGACCGAGCCGAAGAAGTTGCCGAGGGTGTCCTGGAGGGCGAGCGCGACGGCGAGGCCGCCGATGCCCAGTCCCGCGATGAGACCGGACACACTGTAGCCGAGAAGCTGCGCGACCCACACGAAGCCGATGATGCCAATGGTGGCCTTCAGCGCCTTCCGAATGACGGGCACAAGCTGATCGTCCAACTTCGATTCCGTCCGGCCGGCGAGCGCGACCAGATGATCGCTCGCTGCATCCACGAGGCGGAAGAGAAACCAGAGCACGTCCGCGGCGATGAGGACCTTCAGGACGCCGAACACAAAGCCGCTGACGTTCGGCGACGTGGGCAAGGGCAGCACGGCAAACGCACCGAACAGGCCGAGCAGAAGGAAGAGCATGCCCCCGGGACCGCTGGCCGCCGTTGCGATCAGATCGTCGAGGGCGTAGGGCGTCCGCTTCAGCCACGGGATGATCTTCGTGGTGAAGAGATGGCCCGATAGCTTCTTGAGCGCGAGCCCCGCCAGGATGAACAGAAAGGCGGCCCCGTACTGCCACAGCGCGATGCCGAGGACCTCGTACTGAGTCCAGGCCGGCACGCGGTCAGACAGGTCAAGCTCGATGCCTGAGCCGTCGCGTTCGGCCAACCCTGGCCCGGCGGGGGCTTCCTGGACTCCGGGCGGTGGCATCTCTGCCGCCAGCACGGCGGAGCCGGCCCCCCGCGCGATCAGGCACGTCGCCAGTGCAAGGGCACGGAGCAGGGTCATGTGCCCACCTCCGTGACCATCCAGAGCCGGCGGATGCCCGTTACGACCATGTCCGTCGAGATGGCGCCGATGACCAAGCCATTGAGACGGGAGAGGAGGTTGACGTAGCGCTCGAACACCCGCTCGCGCTCGCCCTTCATCCTGTCCCGGAGCGCTCTGAAAGCCAGCACGATCACGACACTGATGACCATCCCGAGCCCCAACACGAGCACGGCGCGACTCGCCCCAAGCGACTTGCCGAGGAGGATGGCCTGCGTGATGGTCCCTGCCCCGATCATGAACGGGACAGCGATCTCGGAGGGCAGTTCCTCCAGCGTGCCGCGGAGCAGTTCCGTCGCCTTGTAGCCTCGCGTCACGTATCCGTAGCCCACGATGAAGAACAGCACGCCACCGAAGATCCGCATGGCCTCGGGGCGGACGGACAGGAAGTCCACCAGGAACGGCTCGCCCATCACAGCGAAGAACGCGAACACAGCGAATGAGATGCCCGCGGCCTTCGACAGCACGAGCACGAAGTGCCGGGCGGGCAGCTCCTCCATGACGTGCGCCAGGTAGAGACAGAGCGCAAAGGGATTGAGGATGGCCAGGAAAGGCACGAGCGATGTGAGGAGAGCTTCCATGATACCCCCGATCGGGAGAGATGCCGCTGGTCACTTCGCCGGGTCCCAGCGTCCGACCAGGCGCTCGAAGCAGGCCGCGGGGAACCGCTCCTTGAAGAGGCGGTAGTACCAGAGCTCCTTTGGGGAGCTCAGGACGTAGCCTTCGGCCGTTGGGTTCTCGGCCTGCGCGAAGGCTTCGCGGCTCACGTGCGCCTCGGCCAGGCAGTCCATCAGTCCGTCCGTCCCCGTGCCTGCCGAGAAGCGGAGCTTGGGGCGGCGGTAGATGGCCTCGGGCAGAAGGTCCCTGAAGGCTTCGCGGAGAATGAACTTCTCCACCAGCTCCCCGTCGTCGGTCGGATGGATCTTCCACGACACGGGCAGTTGCAGTGCCAGGGCGATCACTTGGGTGTCGATGAACGGCGTGCGGTAGGTGATGCCGTTGCCGAACATGGCGCGGTCCAGCCGTTGCACGGCCGTGTTGTAGGCCACCTCGATGAGGCGGCCCATCATCCTCAAGCGCTCGGTTTCGGTGGGCAACTCCTTGAGCAGATGGTATCCGCCGAAGAGCTCATCGCCGCCTTCTCCACTGAGTATGCAGTTGGTGAAGTTCCTGGCAGCGGAGGA
>JADHXT010000212.1 GCA_016782825.1 Candidatus Brocadiia bacterium
ACTCTACTTTGCGCACCAGCGCCAGCATTTTTTCCACACTTGTCTGCGGCCGCTCGCAGGCTCCGTTGCGGCACACATAGGCCGTGGCCTTGCCGTTCACGCTCACCTGTGCCTTCGTGAAGGTGGCGATGCGGGTGATGGGCGGATCGTCGCTTCCCGTGGGCCGCAGCAGGACCACCGTGTTGGGCAGAAACTGCGTGCGCAGAGCCCGCACCATGGCCTCCGTGTCCGCAGCCTCGCTCTTGCCGGCGATCACCACCTCGTGGCTCGGGCCCACACCGAAGTCGAGTGCCACAAGAAGCTGTGTGTGGGCCACGGGAGCGCGCGCCACGCCCTTTGAGAAAGCGCGGCTGATGGCGTCGGCCCTCTCCGCGAGGTCGATGCGCCCCGTGATGCGACTCAGCCGCAGCAGATTGAGTATGGCCACCGAGTTGGCTGATGGCAGCGCTCCGTCATACACTTCCTTCGTCCGCACGAGCAGTTTCTCGCCATCGTCCGCCGGGAAGAAGAAGCCGCCGCCTTTCTCATCCCAGTAGTGGCGGAGCATCCGATCGGTGAGGGCAATGGCGGCTTCCAGGTGGCTGGTGTCGAACGTGGCTTCGTACAGCTCCAGGAGGCCCCACACGAAGAAGGCATAGTCGTCGGCGTGTGCGGGCAGCCCGGCCTGGCCATCGCGGTAGCGGTGCAGGAGCCGGCCATCGGGCGTGCGGAGCGTCTTCAGCACGAATGCGGCCGCACGGCTCGCGGCCTGGGCGTAGCGCGGCTCGTCCAGGGCGCGCGCGGCCTTGGCGAACGCGGCGATCATGAGGCCATTCCAGTCGGTGAGGATCTTGTCGTCCTTGCCGGGATACACGCGCTTCTCGCGGATGGCGAAGAGCTTCTGCCGTGCGGCCTCGAGGGCATCGCCCCCGGCGGCCAACCCGGCGAGTTGCTGAGTCCTGTGAAGAATGTTCAGGCCGGGCTTGGGGCCGCCGGGATGCGCCGGGGTGTTGCCCTTTTCCTGAATGTTGAACGCCTCGATTGCCAGGGCGGCATCGTCGCCGAGCACCTGCTGCACCTCGTCCCGCGTCCAGAGATAGAACTGGCCTTCCTCGCCCTCGCTGTCGGCGTCTTCGGCGCAGTAGAAGCCGCCGGCGGGAGCGGTCATGTCACGCAACACGTAGGTGAGAATCTCGCGGGTGGTGCGGGCATATTCGTCCTTGCCGGTGGCCTGGTGGGCCTCGGTGTAGGCCATGGCAAGGAGGGCCTGGTCGTAGAGCATCTTCTCGAAGTGGGGCACGAGCCAACGGGGGTCGGTGGCGTAGCGGTGGAAGCCGAAGCCCACGTGGTCGTAGATGCCGCCATCGCGCATGCTCTGGAGCGTCTTCTCCACCATGGCGAGGGCGCGTGCGTTGCCGGAGCGACGCCAGTAGCGGAGCAGAAAGAACAGGTTGTGCGGGGTGGGAAACTTCGGCGCGCCGTTGAAGCCGCCGTGTTGCTCGTCGAAGCGCTGCTCGAGTTGGTTGTAGGCCAGGGTCAGAGTGGCCTCGCCCAACGCCGCACCCGGCTTGGCATCATCCAGGCGATCCAGCGCGCGGGCAATCTGTTCGGTCGACTTCTCGATGTCGGCCCGACGCGACTTCCACACCTCGACGACGCGCGGCACAAGCTCCATCAGCCCCGTGCGTCCCATGCGGGCGCGCTTGGGAATGTAGGTGGCGGCGAAGAAGGGACGTTTGTCAGGAGTCATGATGATGGTGAGCGGCCAGCCCCCACTGCCCGTCATCATCTGGCATACGGCCATGTACACGTTGTCGATGTCCGGCCGCTCCTCGCGGTCGACCTTCACGCACACGAAGGCTTCGTTGAGCAGCCGCGCCGCTTCCTCGTCCTCGAACGACTCGTGTTCCATCACGTGGCACCAGTGGCACGTGGAGTAGCCGATGGACAGGAAGATGGGCTTGTCCTCCTTCCGGGCCTTGCCGAAGGCCTCGTCGCCCCACGGATACCAGTCCACGGGGTTGTCTGCATGTTGCAGCAGGTAGGGGCTCTTTTCCTTCGCGAGGTGGTTCTGCGTCTTCTTCGCGTGCGTCGGGGTCGGTGTCCCGGCCATTATGCGCGGCTCCAATGTAATGATGGCGGCATACGCTCCCGCGGCTACACAGGCCAGTGCAATCCAACGCCGCCAGCACATCGTGTTCTCTCCTCTGCTCCCAGTCTGCCTTGCCATAGACACCAATGCGAGAACCGTGCCGGCAGATCCCCGTACCGTGCGAAAGCTCTATCCCATTGTCCTGTATGCCCTTATGCTTTTGCCCACTGGCTGCCACTGTCGCGTCAAGCCCACTTGGATGAGACAGTCGGGCGGCTCAGCAGGATCGCGTACCCCGGCCGCTCCTGCCAGCGTCAAAGCCCAAGAGTATACGTGGTAGGTGTTTATGGAGCGTGGCGCGGCAGGGCGCTGCCCACGATCTGTCGCATGTGTTTCAGATGGGAAGCGGACCAGATGAGACAGGCGGGCTAGCCACCCATCTCGTCAAGGAAGCGGTACAGGGTGGCGCGCGACACGCCGAGATTGCGCGCCGCCAGCACCTTGTTGCCTTTGGCTTCCTCGAGCGCGCGCCGCACGGCGGGAGCCGCGAGCTTGCGGCGGCGCCGCCGCCGCGACGCGCGGGGCACACCATCGCCGTGAGCGACCGTGGCGGGAAGGTGCTCCGGCAGCAGGTTGCCGCCGTGGCACTTGATCAGCGCGTATTGGATGGCGTTCTGGAGCTCGCGCACGTTGCCCGGCCAGTCGTGGTCCATGAGCAGGCCGAGCGTCTCGGGCGCAAGAAACACGTCGGCGCGGCCGGCATCCTCGAGGGCCTGGCACAGGATGTATTCGGCCAGGAGGGGGATGTCGTTGCGGCGGTCGCGCAGCGGGGGCATGGTCACGGGCACCACGCACAGGCGGTAGAAAAGGTCATCGCGGAACCGGCCGGCGTCCGCCTCGGCCCGCAGGTCGCGGTTGGTGGCGCTGATCACCCGTGCGTCCACGCGGACGGTCTCCTCGCCGCCCACGCGCTCGAAGGTGCCTTCCTGGAGCACGCGGAGGAGCTTCACCTGGATGGAGCCGGGGATATCGCCCACTTCGTCGAGGAAGATGGTGCCGCCGTTGGCCAGCTCGAAGCGGCCCTTCTTATCGCGAATGGCGCCCGTGAAGGCGCCCCGCACGTGGCCGAACAGCTCGCTCTCGAGCAGGCTCTCCGGCAGCGCCGAGCAGTTGACCGGCACGAAGAGCTTGCCCGATCGCGGGCCTTCGTTGTGGATGGCGGCCGCCACGAGCTCCTTGCCTGTGCCGCTTTCGCCCAGGATGAGCACGGGGGCCGACACTTCGGCCAGCTCGCCGATGGTGTCGAACACGTCGAGCATCTTCGGGTCGCGGCCCACGATGCCGGCAAAGCTCTGCTCCGCCCTGAGGCGTCGCCGCAGGTGGCTCACCTCGGTGATGTCCTCGAGCACCACGATGGCAAACCGTTTGCCCCCGTACGTCACCGGCGCGGCGCTCACCAGGAAATTGAGCTCTTCGGTGCGACCGTCCATCACCACGCGGCGGCGCGTCCTCTGACGGCGCACCTCCGCACCGTTCAGCGCGCTCTGCGCCACGGCGCGCACGTCGCAGGCCTCGCACATCGCCCCGTGGCCACAGCCTTCCGGGCTGTCCTCCACATGCGCACACCGCAGCACCTTGCCTGGCAGTTGCCCGATGCCGGCCGACGCTTCGAGGGCGAAGGTGCGCTGCGCCACTTCATTGATGCTCTGGGCGCGCAGCGCTTCGTCCACGACGATCACACCGCAGGGAATCGCCTGGAAGAGGGTATGCAGAAAGCCTTCCTGCTGGAGGAGATCGCCAATGTCAGCCATGGAACCCCCACTTCGACCCGAGCGCCGCGCGCCTCACGAGGTCATCAGATTACCTCTTTCGCAACTGTCGCGCAAGTGTCGCAGGAAGTGAGACACGCCGCATCACGAGGCATCCCGGAGCGCGAAGAGGCGAGTCTCGGCGTCCGCGGGCAGAACAAGCGTGCGCCCTCTCACGCCATCGAAGTCGTTGAGGACAATCGGCCGCGGCGTGCCGCCGTGGAGGACGAGCGGGTCGTACGTGGCCATCACGTGGATGCGCCCGAGCTTCACGCGACGCACGATAGGCAACTCCTCGCCGAACTGCTTCTGCGCGGGCACGTCCACCTTCACGTCGCCGTGGCGCAGAACATATTCGAGCGGCTTCACGAGCGCGAGGCCCTCGATGAACGCGGCCACGGGCTCGGCCGGAGGGCGGAGGTGCGGCAGCAGCTTGTCGCGAGGCATGGTATGGACGGGCTTGTCGGGCGTGCAGCCATACTTGCCGCCGGCGTTGCCTTTCTCAATGCGCTGGAAGCGCACCAGGCCATCCTCGGCCACGCTGAGGACGTGGAGCGCGTCGTAGCGCCGGAAGAGGGTCTCAGGCGTTCGAGCCTTCCCTCCCACTGAGGCGCACCGGAAGGGCTCGCCCACAAGCACATCGTTCATCCGCCACTGTTTGGCCTTGCCGTCCCACGTGCGGAGTTGAGGCACATTGTGGTTACCCGTGCCACTCCAGTTCCACAACACGATGCCATCCACTCCGGCGAAGAAGGCCAGAGCGACCATAGCCCGCACGTCCTCGTCGGGCAGGGGCTGGTTGGCCCACCATCGCCAGCCGCCGCCTCCGCCGTGGAGCAGCGTCCAGTAGTAGGGGCGGACGGGCTTCGGCTTGCCCCTGGAGCGCACGAGGCGCAGGTTCAGGTCGATGTTGGCCAGGGTGTAGGCCACGTTGCGCGGCGACCAGTAGAAGCAGTAGACCGACGGGTTGAGTATGTCCACCGCGTCGTAGATCCGCTTGCCGAAGGCATTCCACGCCCAGTCGGTGGCCGGCTCCACGCGGGAATGTTCCAGGTCCCAGAACGTGCGGCGGAAGGGCTGCCAGCCATAGAGGCTGATATTCTTCCATCCCGCCGTGCGGGCGGCCTGGACGGGCGCGGTGTAGGTCTTGGCGTAGCCGTCGTAGTAGCGTTTCTCGAAGGCGTCCTGCTCCTCCTCGCTGGCGTCGGTGGGATACCAAGTCATCTCGCGGAGTGCCGCAGGGCCGGGCAGCGGGTGTTCGAGGTCGATCATCAGCGAGCCGTAGCCGGACTGCGACTTGAAGACGCCTTCGTCGCGGAGTTTCCTGGCCACGTCCTGGGCGGCGAGCTTGTCGTAGCGGAGGTCGGGGACGCGCTCGTGCCAGTTCACAAAGCCGCCCCAGCGGAGGAACTGGGTGCCCTTGGGCAGATGGCCGCGGCGGTCGGCGGGCTCCGACGCGTAGGGGGTGACGATGCCGAAGCCGTGGACGGCCGCGTAGTCGGTCATCGGCCACGTGTGGTGTCCGCCGTAGCTGAACTCGTTGTGGAAGAAGCGGAAGCGGAAGCGCTGGATGCCACGGGCCACGTAGGGGCGCTGGTCGGGCGCGCAGCCGTCGGCCATGGCGTCGCGGTACGGCTTGGTTGGCTTGCCCAGGACAGGCGGGTCGTCGTCGAGCGCCACTCCCCGAAGCGCCTCGATCGTGAGCGACTGCTCGGCCGAGAGCACGAGCCTGCCCGCACCCGATGGCAGCAGCACACCCGCCATTCCCTTCACCTTGCCTGCGAGCGCCTGTAGCTCGGCTTCGGCGCGCTGCACCTCCCCACCCGCGTCAGCAAGGGGAGCCAGCGTCGCGGCCCACAGCACCACGCTGCACATCACGCGGGTCGTACGCCCACACTTGTCTGAGGGTGCTTTGCTGCCCGTCATGGCCGCTTCGCCAGCAGGGGGGCGAGGCGCTTCCGGAGGTCGTGGAGGCCTCGCTCCTGCTCGGCGCTGAAGTGCCCCTGCCGCTGGCCGTAGGTGTCCATCCAGGTGACCAGGCGCTCCCAGTCCTCGGGGCCGAGCTTCACCTTGTGGTGTCCCCGCTGAAGGTGGGCGAGGACGGGGCTCATCCGCGCGGCGCAGGCGCCCACGATGCTCTGACTCTCGCCGTAGCGGCGCCGCACGTGGGCGTGGAGGCTGAGGCTGGCCATCTGCGGCATGCCGACGTAAGGCTGTGTGTTGCGCCCTGGGGCGCCGCCCGGCCCGCGCCTCCACACAAACTGCACGGGGATGGGCTTGGAGGCGTGGTTGCTGAGCGCGGCGTAGCTCTTGGCGGGCGTGAGATTCATCTTGGCGACGGCCTTCTTGTTGCCCTTGGGGCTGTGGCAGCCGACGCAGTGGGTGTCGAGAACGGGCTGGACGAGTCGGTCGTAGCGCAGCGGCCAGGAGCCCGGCGGCCCGGGGGTGATGCGCGAGGGTTCGAGCGAGGCGGCGCGCGACGCCAGGTTGCCGGGCGCCGTGGTGCGATGCTCGTGGCAGCCGATGCACGAGGTGGTCTGTCCTGCCTGCACGTAGGCGGCGGTGCGCATGGTCTGGATGGCCATG
>JADHXT010000213.1 GCA_016782825.1 Candidatus Brocadiia bacterium
GCGCGCCGCGGACGACCTGCGGGTAAAGTGGTCGGGGCTGCGCACCGAGTTCTTCGCGCGCGAAGGGCTGGCCGCCAAGCTGGAGTGCCAATACGAGGGAGGCAAGCGGCCGCTGGCGGGGATGCCCGCGCAGCAGTCGCCGTGGTGGTGTGTCAACGACCGCCTGGGGATGGTGGTGCTCGGCGGCACGGGCGAGGTGCGCAGCCGACGCAACATCGGTGAGAACTGGGCGCGCACCAGCGACTACCGCGACCTGGCCACCACCCTCAGCGTGTCGCGCCTCAAGCGCACTCGTGCCTATGCGGGGCAGACCGCGGCGGATGTGGCGGCCGTGCTCTACGTGGAAACGCCGGGCCAGCAGGTGGCGAAGTGTGTGGCCGACACGCAAGATATCTCCCCGTAACTGCCCGACGGCTGGCGCGGCCTCACGGCCCCCGTCCCCGGGCAGCCCGGCACGCGCCTGCTGGCCATCGCCAACCTGTTCGGCGACGCGGGCGAGGGGCAACTGCGGCTGAGCTTCCCGCAGGGCGCCCCGGTGCTGCGGCTGGCCACGCGCGTCGAGGGCAGCACGGCCGAAGCCACCGTGCGCCTGGACGCGCTCGATTCGCTGCGCGACACGCTGACGTGGTACGTCGCCGTGCTGGAGAGCGCCCGCGTGGTGGCACGGCGCGTGGCGCCCCACCGCATCGAGTTGTGCCCTGAAGGCGGTGGACACGCCCGCGTGCGGCTGCGCTACACGGGTGCGCCGGTCGAACGAGTGGTGGTGAGCGATGGCGATGGAGCGGTGGTGGCCGAGGCCGAGGGGGCCAAGATGCGCGACGAGGGCATGGAGTTCCCTCTGCACGCCAGGGTCATCGTGGAGGCCCGGGGGGCCGCGGCCGACTGCGTGGGGCCTGCGGTGGACATCGAGCGCGTCGAGGCGGGGACCGCGTCGCTTTCCGTGCGCGTCCGCGCCGCGGATCGGTCGGGCGTGGCCACGGTGGCGCTCTACTGCGACGATGCGCTGGTGGGCGAGAAGAGGAAGCCGCCGTACGCGTGGCTGTGGCCCGTGGCCGAGGGCTGGCACCGCGTGCATGCCGTGGCCACCGATGGCGCGGCGCGGCCAAACGCGTCCACGTCGTTTGCGCGCACGGTGTGTGTACGGACGACGGCGGCCGAGTGAAGCGTCTAGGCCGCCGCGGCGGGGCTCTCGTCGGCCCCATCGGTCTTGGCCGGCTCGCGGAACACGCCGAGGATCAGCAGTCCGGCGGCGATGCAGATGCAGGTGTCGGCGATGTTGAACGCGGGATAGCGGATGGCTTCCACGTAGATGAAGTCACGCACGTGGCCGATGAAGAGCCGGTCGTAGAGGTTGCCGAGCGCGCCGGCCACCATGAGGCCGAGGGCCAGCGGCACCAGCCGTTGCTGCGCCTGTGCCTGCCGCAGCATCCAGACCACCACGCCCAGCGCCACCACGGTGAGGGCGATGAAAATATAGCCCTTGCCCTGGAGGATGCCGAACACGCCGCCGCGGTTCTGCTGGAGGCAGAGCACGAGCCAGGAGCCGAACACCTCGACGCGTTGGTCGGGGTGCCGGCTCAGGGTGGCGAACACATAGTGTTTGGAAACAAGGTCTGCGACGAGACCCAGGACCGCGGGCACCCAGAACCAGAGGCGGGGTTTCATAGCCGCTCGGCGCTTTGCTCCATCAGACGCTGGCACGTGATGCAGCAGCGTGCCCAGGGGAGTGCTTTCAGCCGGTTCTTCTTGATGGGATGGGGCTCCTGCTCCTCCTCCGCGTCCTCGTCGTCGATGCCCTCGCAGTAGCCGTAGGTGCCGTTCTCGATCTTCAGCAGGGCGGCGTCGATGGCTCGGAGGGTGCCCTCGGAGTTCTCGATGAGGCCGATGCTCAGCTCCTGCTCGTGGTAGTCGGTGCCGAGGTCAGCGAAGTTCGAGATGTCGTGCGTGGCCGCGTTGTCCTTCTGGTTGCGAAGAGCAGTGTCCTCGAGGTGATTGACGTCGCCTGCCAAAGCCTTGCGGTGATCGAGGAGCATCTTGTGGAAACCCTTGAGCTCCTCTTTGCTGAACAGACGCTTCATTCTGAACGATCTCCTTCGACGCGACGGGGGCCGAGGGCGGCTACCGCGGGGGCCATCAGCCTTCAGAGCGACAGACAATTCATTGTACCAGATTGGCTGATAAAGTCAAACGCGCAAAACAGCGCGGCCCGGTCCCCGCATGGCGAAGGACATGCGGAACTCGTCTTGCCCAACAGGCTCTTGACTCCCCCGCGCCGCAGTGATACGCTGCTCTCTGGACAGAGCAAAGCACACGCTGCGAGGGGGCAGGAGGAGTCAAGTTGTGTGTCCCAAGAATTCCCAACCGTCCGTTCGTCAGGAGCCCGCTCTGGCGCCGCATGGTCGCCAACTCAAGGTGGGTGGGCGCCCCCGGCTCCGCAGTCCCGCCGCTTTGCAGGCTACCTCGCCCCGGGCGTAGTCTTGCGATTGTTCTTGTGAGATTCGGTCGCTCCGGTTGAATAAGGGGTAGAGGAACCCCCGCATGGTCGACCGAGATACGTTTCTGGCGCTCTTGCTGCGACACGAGGTCGAGATCAAGGCCTTCGTGGCATCGCTGGTGCGCGATCCGCACACGCGGGACGATGTGTTCCAGGAAGTGGCCCTGACCCTGTGGCAGCAGCCCGATCGCTACGATCCCACGCGGCCCTTCGGCGCGTGGGCGCGGGGCATCGCGGCGCGGAAGGTGCTCCAGCGGCGGGACAGAGACCGCCGCTTCCCGCTGGCTTTCCCGCCCGAGACCATCGAGGCTATGGCCTCGGCCTTCGAGCGCACGGAGGGAGCCGAGGCGTCCTGGCTGGCCGCTCTTCGCGAGTGCCTGAAGAAGTTGCCGCAGAAGGCGCAGCGGCTGCTGAAGCTGCGGTACGAGGAGGGGCTGCACGGCAACGAGATTGGCCGGCAGACCCACCAGACACGCGGCGCGGTCTACCAGGCGATGTGGCGCGCACGAGCCGCGCTCGAACAGTGCATCCGCAGGCGACTCAGCGACCATGGCGAGGACGCGTGAATGAACGTCGCCGACCACCATCGCGAACTCATCGGCAGGTTCCTCGAAGGGGGCCTCGCCGATGCCGAGACGACCGAACTCGGCCGAGCCTTGGCCACCGACCCCGCGCTCGCCGAGGCGCTCGCCCGCGCCTGCCGCGTCGATGCCTGCTTGGCCGTGCACTTCAGCATCCAAGCCCAGGCGCTCGACATGACGACCGCTGTAAGCGGGCGGGGGACCTTTGGGCAAACCGCCTCCCGCCGCCTGCCGGCCCGGTGGGTGGCCGCGGCCGTTGTGACCATCGCCGTCCTGGTCGGCTGGACCATGTCACGTCGCCCCTACCCCGGACCGAGGGTCACTGGGCGGTTCACCGACTCGGACGGCGAGTCCATCCGGCGCGGAACGGTCCTGCGAACAGCGGACGCCCAGCGCGAGGCGTTGACCCTGGGCGGCTACTGCCGCGTCGACGTGGACCCGGACAGCGTGGTCCGGGTCGCCGGGTCGCCGCGGCGCGAGCGCATCGTCCTTGAGCGGGGCCGCGTCGCGTGCGACATTGAACCGGGGGCGGGGCAGTTCACCGTGGAGACCAAGCACTGCACCGTGTCCGTCAGAGGAACCCGTTTTGCTGTGGAACTACTGGAGAGCCAAGGAGGCCACGCCATGCTCGGGAAGCACGTATTGGTGAAGGTGTTTGCGGGGGCCGTGCTCGTGGCGGCTGCCGGCGCACAGGAGACGGTGAACGCGGGCGAAGAGAAGCTCGTGCCCGGCAAGGTGGTCGTCACGGCGGAGGACCAGGCCAGATCTGTCGGTGACCGATGGACGTACGCTGTCACGACTCCAGATGGGAAGCCCGTCGGCAAGGCGGACGTGGCAATCGTCGGCAAGCACACGGTCGGCTCGAACACGCTCCACCGGGCGGCGGTCCGCTTCGGCACCCAGCGCCGGCCAGACTACTGGTTCGCCGTCGGCGACGACGGGTACTTCCATTTCGATGCCTTCGGGGCGACGCTGCCGGGAGACCATTTCCCCCTGCCGCTCAAGGAGGGAATGGCCTTCGAGTATGAGTCGACCCAGGGTAAGGTGAGCGCGCGCGTCGTCGGAACCGAGGCCGTCGAGGTCCCCGCCGGGAAGTTTGCATGTCTTGCGGTCGAGAGCAAGTACCGTGTCGATGGCGAGGAGAGGACCCGGACGAGCTGGGTGGCGCCCGACATTGGCACGGTCAAGCACGTGAGGCACGACGTGACGCTCGCCCTGGCCGGCCTCAACCCCGTGGTGGTACTGAAGCCCGAGAAGGGCGCCGTCGTGCTCAACACGTTCGACACCGACGAGCCGCTGCGCTCACCGCTCTTCGCCCGCGCCAGGTGGGGCGGCTGGATGGGCGAGCCGGGGCGAAGCTCGGACGTGGACATCGACGCGTTCACGGGCGGCGCCAACGGCACGCCTTTCTGCCTGCGGTGGACCTACACGACCCTCGGCACGTGGGTCTCGGCCAGCATATCGCCCGGCGGGGAACGGCCCGCGGACCTCTCGAAGTACGCGGGCATCTCCTTCTACATCAAGGGCCTCCTCGGGAAGCCGTGCACCATGACCATCCAGGCCAAGGCGGCGGACGGCGAGGAGAGAGCCTTCGCACACATCCGGTTCCCAGTGACCCAGAGATGGCAGAAGATCATCCTCACGCACGATACCCATCCGCAACTGCTGGCCCTCGATCTGCGCAAGGTCTACAGCATCGGCCTGACCGACGCGGCGCGCGAGGGTGCCGCGCACAACGTCATCTGGCTCGACGAGGTGAAGCTGCACGAAGACGAGCAACTTCTGATCGAGGAAATCAACGCCCTCGAGAAGGCCAAGCTCCTGCTCGAGGCCCACAAAGCCGAGTTCTAACTGAGGAGAACGACCATGAGCGAACGCTATCTCTTGCTGTCCCTGCTGTTGGTTGTGGCAGCGTGTGTCCACGGCGCCGGAACGGGCTACATGAGTTCGTACTACAAGAACGGCAGGATCTACGTCAACGAACTCGGCACGCCCGAGGGCAAACCGATCACGAAGCCCCCCGTCAAGAGCTGGGAGGACTTCAAGCCCTCGTGGTCGAAGACCGGCGACATGCTCGTCTTCTTCCGCAGGGTGAAGAACGACCCCGTCGTGGTCAACTGGCGGACGAAGATCTGCATCATCAAGGCCGACGGCACGGGTTTCCACGAGCTCACCGACGGGACCACGACGAACTTCAACCAGACCTGGACCCGCGATGGGAAGAACACGCCCATCTGGAACCGGAAGAACGATGCGAAGGGCGGCTTCATCGTCATGGCCAGCAAGGTGGGCGCCAAGCCCGGCCAGGAGTTCCCCCTCACGGACAAGGCCTACCACAACTGGGCCTACACGTGTCTCATGGACGGTCGGATCCTCGTGCAGTCCGTGCACCCGAAGCAGGGCTGGGGCTACTTCCTCATGACGCCCAAGGTCGGGGGCGGCGGACGCTACGAGCGCGTCGACTGCGCGGGCATGGACAAGCTGGGGCTGCTCGATCGCATCAGTCTGTCGCCAAGCGAGACGAAGGTCTGCTTCGAGCACCAGGTCGGACACAAACACAATCCCATGGGCCGCGCACTTTTCGTCGCCGATTTCGACGTGAAGACGCGCAGGATGTCCAACGTCAAGCCCATCGCCAACAAGGACAGGAAGCCCGGCTGGTTCGCCTATCCGCGGTGGACTCCGGACGAGAAGGAGATCGTCTACCACGGCCACTCGGGCGGCAAGCGCCCCCTCTACCTGTACAATATCGAGAAGGCAACCACGCAGAAAGTATCGACGGACGACGGAGCCGACTACAGGTATCCCCACGGAGAAGCGACACCGAAGTAAGCGCCGGGAAGGAAGATGCGAATGGATCAGGCACCACGACGCGACTTCCTCAAGGCCGGTGTTGGCGCGGTAGTGGCCACGGCATCACCATGGCCTCTGACGGCCCGTCGAGCATCTGCCCAGGAGTCCCCCCGGAAGGCCAACGCCAAGGTCGCTGCGATTCGCGGCGACGATCTGGGCTCGATGACCCGGGATGCCATAGACGCGTTGGGGGGCATTCGCTCGGTGGTCGCCAAGGGCGAGACGGTCTTTCTCAAGCCCAATCTCGTGTCCTTCCCCTGGGCACAGCACAACAACTGCTTCCGCGTGGGGGAGTGCACGAAGCCTGAGATCATCGTTGCGGTCATCGAAGAGTGCCTGAAGGCGGGCGCCGCGGAGGTCATCATCGGCGACGGCTCGCAGTTGCCACGATTCAACTGGCGACATGCGATCGCTCTGGACGGTAGTACGAATCTGGTGAAGGAGGCAAAGCGCCTCAGCTCCTCCTATCGTGGCAAAGTCACCTTGGCATGTCTGGAGACC
>JADHXT010000214.1 GCA_016782825.1 Candidatus Brocadiia bacterium
CGTGCCATCTGGCGAGCATCCCGCTCATCGTGGGGTTCATCGACCAGCAAGGGAAGAGGAGCACGCGACGCGCCTTCGCCATCTCCACGTTGTTCGCCGTGGGCATTCTCATCACCATTGGTGCCGTGGGCGCGATCACCGCCGCCGCGGGCCGCCTGATGGGCGACATCGGGGCGTGGGGCAACTACCTGGTGGCCGGCATCTTCTTCGTCGTGGGCCTCGTGCTGCTGGACGTGATCCCCATGCCGTGGTCGGGGCCGGGGCAGGTGGGGATGAAGCGCAAGGGCCTGCTGGCGGCGTTTGTGCTGGGGCTGGTGTTTGGCGTGGCGCTGGGGCCGTGCACGTTTGCGTACATGGCGCCCATGCTGGCCGTCACGTTCAAGCTGGCCGACACGAATCTGGCCTACGGTATCGCGCTGCTCGTGGCGTATGGCGTGGGCCACTGCTCGGTGATCGTCTTCGCCGGCACCTTCACGGAAGTCGTGCAGCGCTACCTGAACTGGAGCGAGAAGTCGAAAGGCACGGTCGTGGTGAAGCGGGTGTGCGGCGTGCTGGTGTTGCTGGGCGGGGTGTACATGATCTACGTGGCACCGTGACGTCGGGCGATGGTCGCCTGGCGCGGAACCGTGACCGAAAGGAGACAGGGAATGGCAGCGAACGTGGAACGCCGGGCGTTTATTGGCGCGGCGGGTGCTGTGGTGGCCGCCGGCGCGATGGCCCCGAAGGCACAGGCGCAGGCCGCCGCGGGGCAGGGCATCAAGATCGTGGGCATTGCCACGAGCCCGCGGAAGGGCAAGAGCACGGCCGCGGCCGTGCAGGCGTGCCTGGACGCGGCGAAGGCCGCCGGGCCGAACATCGAGATCGAGCTGATCGATCTGGGCGGCCTGAGCATCCCCGGGCAGGTGGCTGCCGGGCAGCCGCTGTTCCCCGGGCAGACGGACGACTTCCCCGCGCTCGTGCCCAAGCTCGCCGACCCCAAGGTGGCCGGCATCATCGTGGGCTCGCCCACGTATTTCGCCAACATGAGCTACCTGTGCAAGGCCTTCCTCGATCGCTGCATTGCCTTCCGCAAGAAGGGCATGGCCCTCAGCGACAAGGTGGCCGGCGTGGTGGCCGTGGGCGGCGCGCGAAACGGTGGCCAGGAGCTGGTCATCCGCTCGATCCAGACGGCGCTCATGTGCCAGGAGATGATCATCGTCGGCGATGGCCGCCCGAGCACCCGCATCGGTGCGATGCTGGTGAGCGCCGGGGGCGACATCAGCAAGGATGAGGCCGGACTTGCCACGGCGACGAACCTCGGCCGTCGCGTGGCCGAGGTGGCGCTGAAACGGAAAGGGAGCCCTTCGTGACCGACGGACAGCCCGCGCCCTCCACAGCGAAGGGCATGAGCATCTTCGAGCGCTACCTCACCCTATGGGTGATCCTGTGCATCGCGGCGGGCATCGTGCTGGGCAAGACGGCGCCCGGCGTGGCACGCTGGCTGGATGGCATGGCGATCTGCGTGGGCGACGCGCCCGTGGTGTCGGTGCCCATCGCGGTGTGCCTGTTCTTCATGATGTACCCGATCATGGTGAAGATCGACTTTGCGCAGGTGCTCAAGGCGGGCCGCAGCGTGAAGCCGGTGGGCCTCACGCTGTTCGTCAACTGGGCGGTGAAACCCTTCACGATGTATGCCATCTCGCTTTTCTTCCTCGGCACGCTGTTCCACGGGTTCATCGGGGCCGACGCGGTGGACTACGTGAAGATGCCGTTTGGCCTCGACCTGGAGGTGGGCGCCCCCTACGGCTCGGGCACGGTGGTGATGCACGAGGGGGCCAAGGCGCTAGCGGTGCCGCTGTGGCGGAGCTACCTGGCGGGCTGCATCCTGCTGGGCATCGCGCCCTGCACGGCGATGGTGCTGGTGTGGGGCCATCTGTCGAAGGGCAACGCCGGGCACACGCTGGTGATGGTGGCGATCAACTCGCTGGCCATGCTGGTGCTCTACGGCCCACTGGGCGGCTTTCTGCTGGGCGTGGGACGGCTGCCGGTGCCATGGCAGGCGCTGCTGCTGAGCATCGGCGTCTACGTGGCGCTGCCGCTGGTGGCGGGCTACTTCAGCCGCAAGTGGATCCTCAGAACGAAGGGCGAGGAGTGGTTCAAGGCCAAGTTCCTCCACGTCCTCACCCCCATCACCATCGTGGCGCTGCTGGTGACGCTGGTGCTGCTGTTCTCGTTCAAGGGCGAGGTGATTGTGAGCAACCCGCTCACCATCGTGTGGATCGCCATCCCGCTGCTCATCCAGACCACGCTGATCTTCGCGCTGGGCTACGGCCTGGCGAAGCTGCTGAAGCTCAGCTACGACGATGCGGCGCCGAGCGCGATGATCGGCGCGAGCAACCACTTCGAGGTGGCCATCGCCACCTCGACCATGCTCTTCGGCCTGTCGTCGGGCGCGGCGCTGGCCACGGTGGTGGGCGTGCTCATCGAGGTGCCGGTCATGCTGCTGCTGGTGCGTGTCTGCCTGCGCACCCAGCGCTGGTTCCCCACGCGCGCGGAGACGTGACACGATACCGCACAGCCGCTTACGGTTGCCGTAGGTAGAGGTCGATGGCGGCGGCGGCTTCGCGGCCGAGGGCGATGGCGCGGACCACGAGCGAGGCGCCGAGCACGCTGTCGCCGGCGGCGAAGACACCGGGCGTGCTGGTCATGTGGCTGGCGTCCACCACGATGTCGCCGCGGGGGCCGGTGGCCAGGTCGAGGTCGGTGACGAGTGGCCCGTACTCGACGCGCAGGAAGCCGAGGGCGAGCAGCACGAGGTCGGCGGGCAACTCGAAGTCGGAGCCGGGCCTTTCGGTGAAGGCGGCGCGGCCATTCTCGTCGGGCTCGCCCCAGTCGAGCTTCACGGCGCGAAGCTTTCCCACGCACCCCTGCCCGTTGTCCACGCATTCTTTGGTGAGGATGCTCCAGAGGCGCTCGCAGCCTTCCTGGTGCGAGGTGGAGGTGCGGAGGATGCGGGGCCAGGTGGGCCAGGGATTGTCGATGGCGCGCTCGTCGGGCGGTTGTGGGAGCAGTTCGATCTGGGTGATGCTCTTGGCGCCCTGGCGGCGCGAGGTGCCCACGCAGTCGGAGCCTGTGTCGCCGCCGCCGATGACCACCACGTGCTTGCCTTCGGCGGTGATGGCCTCGTCGCCACTGCGTGGGCGAGAATCGCGTTGGCGGCGCGGTGAGGAGCGAGAAGTTGGGTGCCGCGTCTGTGTCGCGTGTGTGCGGCCCGCAGGGTCGGCGTTGCGGCGGTTTTGCTGGGTGAGGAAGGTCATGGCGAAGTGGACGCCGTCGAGGTCGTGGCCGGGCACGTCGAGGCCGCGTGGCTGCCGTGCGCCGGCGGCGATGAGGACGGCGTCGAAGGTGCGGCGCAGGTAGCGGACGGAGAGGTCGGCGCCGGCGTCGACGCCGGTTTCGAAGACCACGCCTTCGGCCTTCATCTGCTCGAGGCGGCGGTCGATCACCCATTTCTCGAGCTTGAAGTCGGGGATGCCGTAGCGGAGGATGCCGCCGATGCGGTCGGCGCGCTCGAAGACCACCACCTGGTGTCCGGCGCGGCGGAGCTGCTGTGCGGCGGCGAGGCCGGTGGGGCCGGAGCCGACGACGGCCACGCGCTTGCCGCTTTCGGCGGGCGGGGGCTCGGGCTGAATCCAGCCGCGCTCCCATCCGCGTTCGACGATCTGGAGTTCGATCTGCTTGATGGAGACGGCCGGCTGGTTGACGCCGAGGGTGCAGGCGGTTTCGCAAGGGGCGGGGCAGATGCGGCCGGTGATCTCGGGCAAGTTGTTGGTGGCGTGGAGCAGGTCGAGCGCTCGCTTCCACTGCTTGCGGTAGATCATATTGTTCCAGTCGGGGATGAGATTCTGGACGGGGCATCCGTAGGCGTGGCAGAAGGGGATGCCGCAGTCCATGCAGCGGGTGGCCTGGCGTTCGAGCTGGTGCACGGGCAGGGGCTGCTCGATCTCGCGGTAGTCGCGCACGCGTTCGTCGACGGGGCGTTTGGGGGGGTCTTGTCGGTCGTAGAGGAGGAATCCGGTTTCTTTACCCATCGTAGACCTCCTCGGTGGCCGAGACGGTTTCGTGGTCGGTGTCTTCGTGCAGTCGCATGCGTTCGAGCACGAGGCGGTAGTCGATGGGCATGACCTTGACGAAGAGGGGGAGGGAGGCTTCCCAGTTGTCGAGGATGGTGCGTGCCCGCTGGCTGGCGGTGTACTGCACGTGGCGTTCGAGCAGGAGGCGGAGCTCGTCGCGGTCTTCGGGCTTCCACACGCTTTCGAGGTCCACCATGTCGAGGTTCACGCGGGTGTCGAAGAGGCCTGTGTCGTTGTAGACGTAGGCGATGCCGCCGCTCATGCCGGCGGCGAAGTTGTATCCGGTGGGGCCGAGGACGACGACCACGCCGCCGGTCATGTACTCGCAGCCGTGGTCGCCGACGCCTTCGACGACGGCTCGGGCTCCGCTGTTGCGGATGGCGAAGCGTTCGCCGGCGAGGCCGTTGACGTAGGCTTCGCCGCTGGTGGCTCCGTAGAGCACCACGTTGCCGGCGATGATGTTGCGTGCGGGGTTGAAGGTGGCTTCCTTGGGCGGCACGACGATCACGCGGCCGCCGGAGAGGCCCTTGGCCATGTAGTCGTTGGCGTCGCCTTCGATGCGCAGGGTGATGCCGTGGGCGAGGAAGGCCGCGGCGCTCTGGCCGGCCGAGCCGGTGAGGTGAAGGCGGATGGTGTCGTCGGGCAGGCCGGCGAGGCCGTGGCGGCGGGCGATCTCGCCGCTCAGTGTGGCGCCGATCGTGCGGTCCACGTTGCGGATCGGCAGGGCCAGCTCCACCGGCTCGCCCTTCTCGATGGCGGGCTGGCAGGCGGCGATGAGCTTCTGGTCGAGGGCCTTGCCGACGTCGTGCTCCTGCGCGCGGGTGCAGCGGAGGGGGCCTGCGTCGGCGCCTTGGGGCGTGGCGAGCAGGCGGGTGAGGTCGAGGGTGCGGGCCTTGGGGTGGTCGATGTCGGGCTTGACCTCGAGGAGGTCGGAGCGGCCGACCAGGTCGTCCACGGTGCGGAAGCCGAGCTGGGCCATGTGCTCGCGGAGTTCCTGGGCGATGAAGCGCATGAAGTTCACGGTGTGCTCGGGCTTGCCGGCGAAGCGCTTGCGCAGCTCGGGGTCCTGGGTGGCCACGCCCACGTTGCAGGTGTTCATGTGGCACTTGCGGAGCATGATGCAGCCGAGGGTGACGAGGGCGATGGTGCCGAAGCCAAACTCCTCGGCGCCGAGCAGGGCGGCGATGGCCAGGTCGCGGCCGGTGCGGAGCTGGCCGTCGGTTTGCACGCGGATGCGGTCGCGGAGCCGGTTGCGGACAAGGGTCTGCTGGGTTTCGGCGAGGCCGAGCTCCCAGGGCAGGCCGCAGTGCTTGATGGCAGTCAGCGGCGAGGCGCCGGTGCCGCCGTCGTGGCCGCTGATGAGCACCATGTCGGCCTTGGCCTTGGCCACGCCTGCGGCCACGGTGCCCACGCCGGCTTCGGAGACGAGCTTGACCGACACGCGGGCCTCGGGGTTGGCCATCTTGAGGTCGTAGATGAGCTGGGCAATGTCTTCGATCGAGTAGATGTCGTGGTGGGGCGGCGGAGAGATGAGGGTGACGCCGGGGGTGGTGTGGCGCACGCGGGCGATGTCTTCGCTCACCTTGTGGCCGGGCAACTGGCCGCCTTCGCCGGGCTTGGCTCCCTGGGCGATCTTGATCTGGAGGCCGTCGGCGTTCACCAAGTATTCGATGGTCACGCCGAAGCGGCCCGACGCCACCTGCTTGGTGCGGGAGCGCTTGCTGTCCACGGAGCCATCGGCGTGGGTGATGGGGGTGTAGCGTGCGGGGTCTTCGCCGCCCTCGCCGGAGTTGCTGCGGGCGCCAATGCGGTTCATGGCGATGGCGAGGGTCTCGTGCGCTTCCTTGCTGATGGAGCCGTAGGACATGGCGCCGGTGGTGAAGCGGGTGACGATGGCGTCCACCGGCTCCACTTGGTCGAGGGGGATGGGCGTGGTGGGCTTGAACTGAAGCAGGCTGCGGAGGGTGACGTCGATGCTGGACCGCTCGTCGACGATGCGGCTGTAGTCCTTGAAGGCCTTGTAGCTGCCGGTGCGGCAGGCGTGCTGGAGAGTGAAGATGGCTTCGGGCGCCAGGAGGTGCTTTTCGCCGCCGAGGCGGATGTGGTAGGCGCCGCCCATGTCGAGCAGCGGCGCGGGCTCGCCGACGGCGGGGAAGCCGCGGCGGTGTCGGGCGAGGGCTTCGGCGGCCACCTCGTCGAGGCCGATGCCGCCCACGCGCGACGCGGTGCCGGTGAAGTAGCGCTCGACGAGCGAGTCGGCCAGGCCGACAGCCTCGTAAACCTGGCAGCCCTGGAAGCTGCGGAGGGTGGAG
>JADHXT010000215.1 GCA_016782825.1 Candidatus Brocadiia bacterium
TCGTCGGCGACCTGGTCGAGGGCGTCGACTGGGTGCCCACCATGCTCGACTACGCCGCCGTCCAATCGCCCCGCTTCGTCCAGGGCCGCAGTCTCCGCGCCGCCATCGAGGGCACTGACCCCGCTCCCCGCGACGACATCCTCATCGAGAGCTTCCACCCTCACGCCCCCCGCACCAGCACCGTGAAGACCCGCACCCACACCTACCACTGCACCTCGACCGGCCGCGAGATCCTCTACGACCGCCTCGCCGACCCCGACGAGGGCACCAACGTCGTCGCCGACCCCGCCAACGCCGCGGTCCTCTCCGACCTCCGCCGCCGCATGATCCTCCGCCTCCAGCGCGCCGCCTTCAACTGCCAGGAGCGGCCGGCGGCCTACTGAGCCAGCGCTTGGGCGGGTTTGGCGAGGCGAGCCGACCTGCAAAGCGCGCCGCGTCAGGCTAAGCTGGGATGGCCGTGAGGTGGCCTCCTCGTGGTCTGCCTACAGGGTGATACCATGTTCACATCGCTGGAGATTGAGAACTACCGTTGCCTCAAGCGGTACCGTCTGGCCCACCTGGGCAGAGTCAATCTCCTTGTTGGCAGGAGCAACTGCGGGAAAAGCTCCCTTCTGGAGGCCATCGAGTTGCTGGCCTCAGGTGGCGACCCGCAAGTGTTCTTCCAAGCCGCGCGGGCCCGCGGCGAGGTGATCTCGGGCGAGGGGCCGGGGGCCCTTCTTGACGTGTCACACTTCTTCCACGGACACGAGTTCCGTCCGGGCGCCTACTTCGCCCTGCGCAGGGATGGAGCTGCCGATGGCCTGACAGTTCGGGTCAAGGAGCTCGGTGATCTGGACGAGGGAACACGTTGCATTGACCCCGGGACCGGGTTTCATTCCCCCCTCGCGCTGTGCTTCGAGGGAGCGCTGCACCCTGAGGCCGGCGCCGTCAAGGCGGTGGCCGTCTCTCGGGCTGGGGCGTTCCCAACAGGGACACACTTCTATCCGCGGCCTCCGACCCGCGAGGGCCTGCGTGGGATAGTGCAGTTCATCAGGCCCGAATCAGCCGATCAGCAGTCAATGAGCCGGATGTGGGATGCTGTGATCGTCGAAGGTCGGGAGGACGAGGTCGCGGCAGCGATGAGGGTCGTTGAGCCGAGGGTCAGTCGGGTCTTCTTCCTGAGTGGCGACGTCGGCGGGCAAGGCCCCGGTGGGAGTCGGGCGCTTGTAGGGCTCGAGGGGGTGAAGCGACGGCTCCCCCTGGGGACCTGCGGCGGGGGGATGCATAGGCTGCTTGCGCTTGCACTTGGCCTTATCCGAGCAGCGGACGGTGTCTTGCTTGTGGACGAGATTGACACGGGGTTACATCACTCGGTCATGGGGGACATGTGGCGCCTGGTGATTGAGTCAGCCCGGAACTCGAACGTTCAGGTCTTCGCGAGCACACACAGCCTGGACTGCGTCAGGGCACTGGCGTGGCTTTGCGGGGCCGACGCCACAGCGGGCAGCCAAGTGTCGCTTCAGAAGATCGAGCCTGAGCTCGAGGAGGCCGTAGCCCTGGACGCAGACAAGATCGTCACGGCCGTTGACCAGGGGATCGAGGTGCGCTGATGCCCACGGCACTCGATCGGTCCAGACTACACGTCGAGGGCAGCGACGACAAGCACACCGTGATACAGCTCCTCATCCGGCACGGCGTCCCGTATGACCAAGAGCCGTGGCCGGAGGAACTGCCCGTCATAGAGAACATCGGGGGCGTGGACGCGCTGCTTGCTGGCGTCGAGACAGCCGTGATGACGAGCACTGGACGCGCCATCGGGTTCGTCGCCGACGCGAATTTCCCTCTGCGAAGCCGATGGCAAGCAGTTCGGGACCGACTGCGCCGCGTTGGGGTGGACGCGCCGGATAGCCCACCTATTTGCGGATACGTCGGGACATCAGCTCGGTACCGCTCCAGAATCGGCGTGTGGCTGATGCCTGACAACCAGCAGGATGGCAGCCTGGAGAGCTTCATCCAGACGCTGGTCGGGGAGACCGACCCTCTGATCGCACACGCATCGGCAGCCACTGACACGGCGCTCACGCTGGGCGCGACGTTCGGCCTCCCATCGCGGCTCAAGGCTGTAACCCACACGTGGCTGGCATGGCAGGAGGAGCCGGGCGCCCCTATGGAGCGGCCATCAAGGCACGGTACCTGGGCCATGATAGCGTGACTGCCTGCGCGTTCGTAGCTTGGTTCAAGCGATTGTACGAGCTTCCTTAGCAGATCCTCGATGAGCCCTCCCTCCGGATGGGGGCACCGCGTGGCCGCGGTCTCAGCCGGCCGCCGCCTCGTCTCCGACCCCGGCGCGTGCAGTTCCACACCCTCCTCGACGCGCCCTTCAACTGCCAGGAACGGCCGGCGGCATACTGAGCTGGACCAGTGGCGTGGAGCGCGAGGCTCAGTCCTCCTCTTCCTCTCTGAGGATCCTGAGCGCCCACGTTGCCTCCCGTGCGAGGTCAGGGTCGGCGCCGCGCGCGACTGCCTCTAGCGCGGCCAACTCGTCCCGGCGGCAGCGGGCGAGGAGACCCCGTGGGAGGTCGATCGCGTCCCGCTTCGCCGACGCCGTCACGGAGGCCAGGCGCGCCATCGGCCAGGCAGGGCTTGACCTGCGCAAGGGCCAGGGATAGCATAGCGGCGTGCGCTGGGGGGACGGGACAGCCTTGCAGGGGATTCCGCATGCTCGAGCTCGTCGATCTGACGAAGGCCATCGACAAGGAGACGTACGAGGACACGTTCCCCGAACTGGAGATCCAGCTCGGCCACGTGCAGCGCGCGGCGCTCGCGGCGGGGGTGCCCGTCATCGTGGTGTTCGAGGGATGGGACGCCGCGGGCAAGGGCACGATCATCAACCGGCTGACCCAGATGCTCGACCCCCGCGGCTTCAAGGTGCATCCCATCAACGCGCCGAACGAGGAGGAACGGCTGCGGCCGTGGATGTGGCGCTTCTGGAACACGCTGCCCGCCGACGGGAGCTTCGCCATCTTCGACCGCTCGTGGTACGGCCGCGTGCTCATCGGGCGGATGGAGAAGATCGTCAGCAAGACCGAGTGCGCCCAGGCATACGAGGACATCCAGGAGTTCGAGCGCCAGCTCGCCGACAGCGGCGCCGTGCTCGTCAAGTTCTGGCTCCACATCGACCGCAAGACACAGCGGAAGCGCTTCAAGGCCCTCGAGAGAAACCCCGCCACGGCCTGGAAGGTGGCCAAGGAGGAGCGGAAGCAGAACCGCAACTACGACAAGTGGCTCGAGGCGGTCGAGGAGATGCTTCAGCGCACCAACACGGCGTATGCTCCATGGACGGTCGTCGAAGCCACCCAAGGCCGCTTCCTGAGGGTCAAGGCCGTCGAGACGATCATCTCGACCGTCCAGAGCGAGCTCGAGCGCCGCAAGGAGGCGCCCAAGGCCAGGCCGAAGCCGATGCCCAGGCCCAAGGCGTCGCCCACCCGCCGCAAGACGATCCTCGACCGACTCGACCTGACCCAGTCGCTGGAGCGGGACGACTATGAGAAGCAGCTCGACGAGCTCCAGGACCGGGTCTTCCATCTCGAGCACGAGCTCTACGTGGCCCGCGTGCCCGCCGTCATCGTCTACGAGGGCAGCGACGCCGGCGGCAAGGGCGGCAACATCCGACGCCTGACCCGCGGCCTCGACCCGCGCGGCTACGAGGTGGTGCCCATCGCCGCGCCCACCACCGAGGAGCTCGCCCATCACTACCTCTGGCGATTCTGGACCCAGGTGCCCAAGGCGGGCCACATCACCATCTTCGACCGCTCGTGGTACGGCCGCGTGCTCGTCGAGCGGGTCGAGGGCTTCTGCTCCGACGACGAGTGGAAGCGCTCCTTCCGCGAGATCAACGAGTTCGAGCGCCAGTGCGCCGACTTCGGCGCCGCCATCGTCAAGTTCTGGCTCCACATCGGCCAGGACGAGCAGCTCAAGCGCTTCAAGGCCCGCGAGGCCACGCCCCACAAGCAATGGAAGATCACCGACGAGGACTGGCGGAACCGCAAGAAGTGGGATCGCTACAAGGTCGCCGTCGTCGACATGCTCACCAAGACCTCGACCACCTACGCGCCCTGGACGATCCTCGAGGCCAACGACAAGCTCTTCGCCCGCATCAAGGCCCTCCGCACCGTCGCCGACGCCCTCGAGGCCGCGCTGAAGAAGAAGTAGATGGCAGCAGACAGACGACAGACGACGGAGGACAGGCGGAAAGAGCGAGCGCCATTCCTGTCACTCGTCCCGATGCTGCGCGACGCACGGCGTCGCACGGCGTCAGGGACGGCAGCGACCACGCTTCAGCGTGGGGAACAGAAGACGACGCTCCCCAGCATGCTCCCGCGTGGAGGGAATGCGGATGGCGTCGAGATAGAGCGGTCACCCTCGCGTTGGGCCACAATGATGCCCTTCAGCCAGCCCCGCAGGGGCGACAGATGCATAGCCCACGGCGTAAGCCGTGGGACTCGATCGGTCCATCGGTCCAGCCCCGTCAGGGGCGGCAGAGACCCGAGGGCCGGTGATCTGGTGCCACCGCGCTGCGTCTCTTACGCCCCTGACGGGGCTTGCCGGGGTGGGCGCAGCGATCCCACGGCTTACGCCGTGGGCTATGTATCTGCCGCCCGTGAACGGGCTGGCCGGCCCCGCCTTCACGCTACTCCGGAGAGGGTGCCGCTCTGATGGACTACCACATCAACATCCTCTACAGCGAGGAGGACGGTGGCTACATCGCTGACATCCCCGACCTGGAATCCTGTTCGGCGTTCGGCGGCACCCCGGAACAGGCGCTCAGGCAACTCCTCATCGCGAAGGCTGCCTGGCTCGAGGCTGCACGCCGGCAAGGCAAGGCCATTCCGCCGCCTCGATACCGACCGGCCATCTACCAGATCCCTCGCTGACCCCAGCAGACTGGAGGACAACATGCCGGACGATCGGACGGACTCGACGCGGCGTGGCTTCATCGCCGCCTCGGGCGCCGCAGCGCTTGCTGGCTCACTGGCCCAGAGCCTGCCCGCGGCGGAGCCGAAGGGCGATCGGAAGATCCGAATCGGCGTGGTGGGCGGGGGGTTTGGGGCGTCGTTTCAGTGGCACCTCGATCCCAACTGCACCGTCGAGGCGGTGAGCGATCTGCGGGCAGATAGGAGGAGCCGACTCCAGAAGGTCTACACGTGCGCGAAGCCCTATGAGTCGCTCGAGAGGCTCGTGCTGGACCCCGAGGTCGACGCCGTCGCGGTGTTCACCGAGGCGCCCAATCACGCGCGGCACGTGCTCGAGTGCTTCAAGCACGGCAAGCACGTCATCTCGGCCGTCCCCGCCTGCTGCTCGCTCGAGGAGGCGCAGCAGATGAAGGAGGCGAAGGAGAAGACCGGCCGCCAGTACATGATGGCCGAGACCAGCTACTACCGCGCGGCGTGCATCCTCGCCCGCGACGTGTGGGCCGAGGGCAAGTTCGGCGACTTCCTCTATTCAGAGGTCGAGTACTACCATCCCGGCATCGGCCACGCCCGCGACGGCCTCTCCCACTCAGGCGGCAAGCGCACGTGGCGCTACGGCTATCCGCCCATGCTCTACCCCACCCACTCGACCGGCTTCCACGTGGGCGTCACCAAGGAGCGGCTCACCCACGTCTCGTGCGTCGGCTGGAAGAGCAAGGATCCCGGCTTCGCCGACAATCCCTACAGCAACCCCTTCGCGAGCCAAAGCGCTCTCTTCCGCACCAGCGGCGACAACATCTGCCGCTGCAACGTCTTCTGGCACGGCCACGGCCACGGCGAACGCGCCCAGTGGATGGGAGCCGACCTCACGATCTTCATGGGAAGCTGGTCGGGCCAGCCCTTCGTCATCAAGCAGGCGGGCAAGCCCGACGTGCGCAAGTGCCCCGACTACCTCGACCGTCTCCCCGAGCCGATGCGCGTCCGCAGCGGCCACGGCAACTCCCACACCTTCCTCACCCATGAGTTCATCGCTGCCCTCGTCGAGGGCCGCGCCCCGGCCGTCGACCTCTACGAATCCCTCGCCATGACCGTGCCCGGCATCGTCGCGATGGAGTCCGCCCGCAAGGGTGGCGAGCAGCTCAAGGTCCCAGGCTTCGATAAGGCATGACCCCGCACCGTCGATGCAGAGGGCACCCCATGGCGCAAGACACGCAGGACGCGTCCCGTCGAGCCTTCCTTTCGGCCACCGGCGCCGCTGCGCTGGTGGGGTCGCTGGCTGCCGCGGCGGCGCAGCTCGATAGCGAGCGCAAGATTCGCGTGGGCATCGTCGGCGGCGGTTTCGGTGCGTCGTTCCAGTGGCACCTCGACCCCAACTGCACGGTGGAGGCGGTGAGCGCCCTGCGCGCTGCTCGCCGTGCGCATCACCAGCGCGTCTACAAGTGCCCGAAGGCCTATGAGTCGCTCG
>JADHXT010000216.1 GCA_016782825.1 Candidatus Brocadiia bacterium
GCATGGGCTGGTTGACCAAGCGGTTGGCCTCGTCGTCGCCCACGATCTGCTCGGCCACGGGGTCGTAGCGGATCGTGCGGCCCATGCGGATGGCGATGTTGGCCAAGTGGCACACGGTGACGGCGCGGTGGGCGGCCTCGGCGTGGCCGCCGGCGCGCTTCCGCGTGCGGACCGCTTCGGGGAAGGGGATGAGCGGCGCGGGGTCGGGCATGGCCTGCACTTTCTTCTGGCCCTCCTCGTCGAGGTCGCTGAGGGCCACGTGGCGCTCGGGCTTGCGGTCGTAGGGCTTGCCCCACTCCTTGCCGTCGAGGACGAAGGTGAAGCCGTCGGCGTACTTGAGCTCCACCCATCCCCACAGGCTGGCGCACTCGGGATGGGCGGGGGGCGCGTGGGCCTCGATCTCGACGGGGCTGGTGTGGTCCTTGGCGTAGATCCATTGCATGGGGTCGAGCCAGTGGGGGGCGAGGTCGGTGAGGCCGCCGCCCTCGTAGTCCCAGTAGAAGCGATGGCTCCAGCCGTGGCGATGGCGGTTGAAGGGGCGGAGGGGTGCGGGGCCGCAATACATGTCCCAGTCGAGATGCGTGGGTGCGGGCTCGGGCTGGAGGTTCACGCGGCCGAGGTAGCGTCGGACAGCGAGTCCGCCGCGCTTGATCACCGCGCCTTTGCAGTCGGTGAGCAGGCCGCTGCGCATGGCGTTGTGGATCATGCGGCTGCGCTTGCTCTTGATGGCGCCGTAGCGGCCGCCGGTGCCGATCTGGAACACGCGGCCGTAGCGTGTGGCGGCGTTGACGACGGCGCGGCCTTCGGCGATGAACTTGGTCATGGGCTTTTCGCACAGCACGTCCTTGCCGGCTTCCATGGCGGCGATGGCGATGAGGGCGTGCCAGTGGGGCGGGGTGGCCACGCTCACGACGTCGAGGTCGTTGCGCTCGACGAGACGGCGGAAGTCGGTGTAGCCTTTGTCGGCGCCGAACTTCTTGACGGCGCTGGCGAGGCGGTTGCGCTCGACGTCGCAGCAGGCGAGGATGCGGGCCTGGCCGCCGGAGTGGTTGATGTAGGTGCGGATGTCTTCGCCGCCCTGGCCGCCGCAGCCCACGAGGCCACAGGCGAAGGTGTCGCTGGGCGGGGCCTTGCCCTCGCCGCCCAGCACGTGGCGCGGCACGATGGCGAGGCCGGCGGCGGCCGACGTGCCTTGAAGAAACCTGCGGCGGGTGATGGCGGCGGGGCGTCGTGGCATGGCAGCATCTCTACGGGAGGGCGGGGTGGGGCAGCACAGGGTCGTGAGTGCGATGATACTCCGCAGGCGGTGGCGCGCAAGGGTGTTCCACGGGACGGCTGGCCCTGCGGGTGCCGACAGGGAAGCAAATCGCCTTGACTCCCTTGCCGGCGTGTGCCATGATAAGGGCATGGACGTATCCTGCGGCTCCCAGACCCCACGGAGGAGATGGACGATGAAGAAACTGATGAGGCCCGTGAGCGTGCTGTGCGCGCTGGCTCTCGTGGCCAGCGGCTGCGAGACGATGAAGCAGAACAAGGGAGCCACCGGCGCCGGCATCGGAGCCGTTGCCGGCGGTGTGCTCGGCCGCGTCATCGGCGGCAAGAAGCACCGCACCCGCAACATTCTGATCGGCGCCGCGATCGGCGCCGCCGTCGGCTACGGCATCGGCAAGTACGTTGACCACAGGACCAAGACCGCCCAAGCCACCAACCAAGCCCACGAGTACACCCCGCAGCAAGGCACGCGGGTGGAGATGGTGAGCGTGACCCCCACGCCGGCCGCCATCGCCCGCGGCGGCTCGGTGAACCTGGATGCCAGCTATGCCATCATGGCTTCGAACACCACGCAGCCGATCGCCGTCACCGAAACCCGCACCGTCTACTACAACGGCCAGAAGCTCACCACGTTCCCCGCGCGCCAAGTGAACCGCACGCCCGGCACCTACACGAGCAGCGCGCCCATGGAAATCCCCGCGAACGCCACGGCCGGCACCTACGAGGTGGAAGTCACCGTGGCCGCCGCCGGCGTGTCCAAGACCCAGAAGGCGCCCTTCACCGTCAACTGACGCGGGCCCATCCCCACACCACCCCGCGGGGGCGCCCTACGGCGCCCCCGCGAGCCGTTCTGCTCCCGACTCCACGACTTTTCCATTGCACACGCGCGCCCTGCATGGTAACATGAAACTTTGTTGGGCGAGCGAGAGGGCGGTCGCGGGCTGCCAGGAGGTGAGCGGGATGGCCGCAGACGCGAGCGGAAGCGACCGACTCGCCGCGCTCCGCCACGAGGCGGATTCGCTCCAGCCCGCCCGGGCCGAAGACTACCGCCGCATCTTCGAAACCACCGCCGACGGCATCCTCATCTTCGACCACGCCGGCCAGCTCGTGGACGTCAACCCCGCTGCCTGCGCCCTCCACGGCCGCACCCGCGAGAGCATCCTGTGCGGCGACCCCCTGGGCCTCATCCATCCCGACTCCCACGCCGCATTCCAGGCGTTCCACGACACCGTGACGGCGGGGCGCGAGTTCAGCGGCCACGTGCTCGGGCTGCGCAGCGACGGCTCCACCTTCCACGCCGAGCTCCACGGCATCCCCTACCGCATGGCCGACGAGGGCCACTACTTCGCCGTGCTCCGCGACGTGACCGCGCGCAAGCGGGCCGAGCAGCGGGTGGCCGAGCTGCGCGCCAAGTTCCGCGCCGCCTTCGGCCAATAATCCCGCCAAGCCGTCGTTGCATTTCTTTGCATCCCCTTACCTTCGCTTGACAACTCCCTGCGCCGGTGTGCTACGATCCACAGGCGAAGGAGAACGCCCATGAGCCGCCCTCTGTTGACCCTCGTCGCGCTGGGCCTCGCGGCCATCGCCGCCACGGCCCGCGCCGCCGCCCCTCCGGCCACGGAGCCCCGCATGCCCATCGCAGGCCCGCTGCGCATCCACCCGGCCAACCCCCGCTACTTCGCCGACGCCACGGGCCGCGCCATCCTGCTCGTCGGCTCGCACACCTGGCCGACCCTGGTGGACATGGGGCCCAGCGACCCGCCGCCGAAGTTCGACTTCGACGCCTACCTCGGTTTCCTCGAGCGCCACGGGCACAACTTCGTGCGCCTGTGGACGTGGGAGCTGACCACCTGGGACACGCGGGGCAACGCGGCCCCGTGGCGCAAGAAGTCCGTGCATCACGCCGCGCCGCATCCATGGCCCCGCACCGGGCGCGGCAAGGCGCTCGACGGCAAGCCGAAGTTCGACCTCGCCAGGCACAACCCCGAGTACTTCCAGCGCCTCCGCACCCGCGTCAAGGCGGCGGGGCAGCGCGGCATCTACGTGTCCGTCATGCTCTTCGAGGGCTGGGGACTCCAGTTTTCGCCCAAGGCGTGGGAAAGCCATCCCTTCCATCCCGCCAACAACGTGAACGGCATCAACGGCGACACGAACGGCGACGGCAAGGGCCTCGAAGTCCACGAGCTCGCCAACCCCAAAGTCACCGCCATCCAGGAGGCCTGCGTCCGCAAGGCGATCGACACGGTGAACGACCTGGACAACGTGCTCTACGAGATCTCGAACGAGAACCACCCGGCCTCCACCGCCTGGCAATACCACATGATCCGCTTCATCAAGCAGGTCGAGAAGGCCAAGCCCAAGCAGCATCCCGTGGGCATGACCTTCCAATACAAGGGCGGCAGCAACAAGACACTGTTCGACAGCCCGGCCGACTGGGTGTCGCCCAATCCCACCGGCGGCTACCGCGACAACCCGCCCGACACCCGGGGCCGCAAGGTGGTGATCGCCGACACCGACCATCTGTGGGGCATCGGCGGCAGCGCCCAGTGGCTATGGAAGAGCGTGTGCCGCGGCCTCAATCCCATCTTCATGGACCCCTACGACGGCGTGGTGCTCGCGAAGCGCTTTGATCGCAAGTGGGACCCCATCCGCAAGGGCCTCGGCACCGCGCGCCGCTTGGCCGAGCGCATGGACCTCACGGCCATGACGCCGCATCCCCGCCTGGCCTCCACGAAATACTGCCTGGCGAACCCGGCAAAGGAATACTTGGTGTATCTGCCCGAAGGCGGCACGGCTACGGTGAGCCTCGTCGCGGCCAAAGGCGCGCTGGAGGCCCAGTGGCTCAACCCGAGCACCGGCACATGGCACAAGCCGGCTCCCGTGCAGGGCGGTGCGCGGCGCACCTTCACCGCGCCCTTCAAGGGCCACGCTGTGCTCTACCTGGTCCGCGCGAAACAGTAGGGACGCTGCGATGGCGAAGTGGCTGACTGCAATCCTGGCGGTTGGGGCGGCGGCGATGACCTGTGACGCGGCTCAGCTCCAAGGCGCGGTGTTCCCCGGCAGGGCGTGGGTGGAGACCACGCCCGAGTCGCAGGGCCTCGACCCGGCGAAGTTGAAGGCGGCCATCGCCTATCTGAATGAGCACACGGGCCGTGACGGGGTGCGCGAGCTCGTCATCGTCCGCCACGGACGTATCGTGTGGAAGGGCGACCGCATCGACAAGGTGCACGGCGTGTGGTCCCTCACCAAGAGCTTCACGAGCACCTGCCTCGGGCTGCTCATCGACGACGGCAAGTGCACCCTCGACACCAAGGCGGGGAAGCACGTGCCGGACCTCGCCGCAGGCCACCTCGACGTCACGCTGCGCCATTTCGCGACCATGACCTCGGGCTATCGCGCCATCGGCGACGAGCCGCGCGGCGGCTACACCCACGGGCCGAGCCGCACGCCCTTCAAGCCGGGCAAGCCGCTCTTCGCGCCGCCAGGGTCGCAGTATGCCTACTGGGACTCGGCGATGAACGAGTTCGGCCACGTGCTCACCCGCATCGCCGGCGAGCCGCTCGAGGCTCTCCTCAAGCGGCGCATCGCCGACCCCATCGGCATGAATCCCAAGGCGTGGCGCTGGGGCCGCCTCGGGAAGGTCGACGGCCTGACGGTGAACGGCGGGTCGGGCAACGGCAACGGCCACGTCTTCGTCTCGGCCCGCGAGCTGGCCCGCTTCGGCCTGCTCTTCCTCCATCGAGGAAGCTGGGGCGGGAAGCAGCTCATCGCGGCGGACTGGGTGAACGCTGCAACCCGCGTGCACGTGCCCGCCTCGATGCCTCTGGCACACCCCGAGAGCAAGATCGACGGACGCGGCGTCTATGGCCTCAACTGGTGGCGCAACGGCCTCGGCGCCGACGGCAAACGCAAGTGGCCCGGCGCGCCGTCTTCGGCCTTCGCGGCCAGCGGCTTCAATAACAACGACCTGTTTGTCGTCCCCGAGTGGCAGATGGTCGTGGTGCGCCTCGGCCTCGACGAGAACGAGAGGAAGATCACCGACGAGGTCTACGGCGAGTTCCTGCGCCAGATCGGCGCGGCCATCATCGCGCCCGACCTCAGACCCGCCTCGGGGCCGTTGCGGGTGCACCCGAAGAACCCCCGCTGGTTCGCCGACAAGACGGGCCGCGCCGTGTGGCTCACCGGCTCCCACACCTGGGCGAACCGCCAGGAACGCGGCGTCGAAGGCCAGACGCCCGATTTCGACTACACCCGCCACCTGGATTTCCTCGCCACCCACGGCCACAACTTCCTGCGCCTCTGGGCGTGGGAGCACGCGCAGTGGATGCAGTTCGTGCCCGCCACCACACCGGTCCGCTACTCACCGAATCCCTGGGCGCGCACCGGCCCGGGCCCGGCGCTCGACGGCAAGCCGAAGTTCGACCTCACGAAGCTCGACGACGCCTACTTCGCCCGCCTGCGGCAGCGGGTCGTCGCAGCGCGCGACCGTGGGATCTACGTGGCCGTCATGCTCTTCCAGGGATTCAGTCTCGCGAAGAACGGCGGTGACCAGAAGAAGGGCAATGCCTGGCACGGCCATCCCTTCCATCGCGACAACAACATCAACGGCATCGATGGCAATCCCTCGCGCGACGACACGGGCAACGAAGTCCACACTCTCAAGCTCCCCGCCGTCGTCCGCTGTCAGGAGGCCTACGTCCGCAAGACCCTCGACGCGGTGGGCGACCTGGACAACGTGCTCTGGGAGATCGGCAACGAGTGCCATCGCGGCTCGGTCAAGTGGCAGCACCACATGATCCGCTTCATCCGCAAGGTGGAGGCCGAGCGCCCGAAGCAGCACCTCATCGGCATGACCGGCGCCCCCATCGGCACGAAGGAGCTCCTCGCCAGCCCGGCCGACTGGATCTCCCCGCCCGGCAGACAGTGGCTCACCGGCCCACCAGCGGCCGATGGCCGGAAGATTGTGGTCGTGGACACCGACCACTGCCAGCCCTGGGGCCACGACCCGTCGTGGCCGTGGAAGTGCCTCCTGCGCGGCCACCATTTCATCCTCATGGACCACTACATGGACTTCCGCATCGGCTCGCCGAAGCGGCCCGACCCGAAGTGGGAC
>JADHXT010000217.1 GCA_016782825.1 Candidatus Brocadiia bacterium
CACGAACGCCTCCGCATCCACCGCCGTGCACACCGCCGCGGCGGGCCCGCCGTCCTGTGCGATCGTGTAGCCACGGGTGAACTCCCCGCGGGTCTCCACGCGGATTCGCCGAGTCTGCGTGGAGACCAAGTCGGGGCGGAACGCCACAGCCACGGCGAGTGGGTCGTGGAGGATGGGCGCGCCCCGCTTGCGCTGGCCGTCGCCGGTGTCCTGCCACGCTCGGATCATCGCGCTGAGCAGTGCCGTGGTCGGGAGGCTGGAGTCGGCGATGGCCTGCACGTCGTCCAGGGCGAGCTGGCACTGGAGGGTGACGTCGAGCCCCACCAGGGTGGTGGGGATGCCGGAATCGAAGCACACCCGCGCGGCCTCGGGGTCGCAGCGTATGTTCCACTCGGCCTGCTGGCGGCTCACCACACCGCCCATGACGATGAGCCTGGCGCGCTCGGCGAGGCTGGGGTCGCGGAGCAGTGCCACGGCCATGTTGGTCATGGCGCCGATGGTGATGAGGGTGAGTTGGCCGTCGCAGGCGTCTGCCGTGCGCAGGATCAGCTCGTCGGCCGGTAGGGATGATGGCTGCGGGAGGGAGGATGCGCCGTCGAGCACGGCCGCCTGGTTCGGCGAGCCCGCCGGGGGGCCATCGAGCAGCGGCTGCCCGCGGCCAGTGCCCACAGGGATATCCGGCCGGCCGAAGGTGTCCAGGAGCTTGAGGGCCAGTTGGCTGCGGACGGCCACGTCGCCGAACACCGTGGTGATGGCTCGCACGTCGAGCTCGGGGGAGTGGAGGGCGAACGCCAGGGCGAGCGCGTCGTCGATATCGTCGCCGATGTCGGTGTCGATGAGCACGGGCAGGGGCTGGCCAGGCATGGGCAGGCTCCTAGGCCGAAGTGGCCAACGCGGCCTCCGCGACTTCGAGGATGGTGTCGAGGGCGGCCAGGCGCCCCTTGCCGCGTTCGCCGCAGGCCAGCCACCCTTCCTCTGGCTCGACGATGTGGTGCCCGCGTTCGCGCAGGATCGCCACATTGTGCTGCACGGCGGGGTTGGACCACATGCGCACGTTCATGGCTGGCGCGACCACGATGGGACAGGCCAGGCTGATGATGGTGGTGGTGAGGGCGTCGTCGGCGATGCCGTGGGCCATTTTCGCCACGAAGTTGGCCGTGGCGGGGGCGACGATGGCCAAGTGGGTGCGCTGCGCCAGAGCGATGTGCTCGGTGTGGTAGTGCTCGGGCGAGTCGAACAGATCGGTGATCACTGCCCGCCCGCTGATCGCGGCGAACGTGATGGGCTGGACGAGCCGGCACGCCGTGGCCGTCATGACGACGGTGACGCCGGCCCCTCGCTGCCGCAGCCGCGAGACGAGGTCGGCGGCTTTGTAGGCCGCGATGCCGCCGGTGACGCCGACCAGGATCTCACGGGATGCCAGCAGGTGTGTGCCCACAAGACGGGCCTCCGCCGCGAGGGGTGCCGGGGTTGCTACTCGGTCGCTTCGCCTCCCACTTGGTCGGCCTGTGTGAGGCTCTCGTCGCCGTTGTCCGCTGGCGCGGGCAGGCGCGGAACGAGCCGCACGAGGTCGAGATCGATCTCCTGGAGGACGGATTCCACGGGGTTGTCGCTGGACGGTTCCACGAGAAGCTGGGAGCCACGATTGATCTCGACCAATCGCTTCATGACCAGCGTCGCGAGCTTGAACCGCCCCCCCACTCTACGGGCAAGACGTTCGGCAATTGCCTCGTCCATTCAGTCCTGGCCTCCTGTGTCGTGTCGTCGCCCATCGGTGACCAGGTGACGCACTTCCGTCACCGTGCGGGCGAGTTCGTCGTTTACAACGGAGTGGTCGTATTGGTTCCTGTACTGGCGTTCGGCGGCGGCCGTTTCCAGCCGCCGTCGTCGTTCGTCTTCGTCTTCGGTCGAGCGCTCGGCCAGGCGCTCCCCCAACGTGCCGGTGTCGGGCGCGTCGAGGAAGATGAGCATCGCATCGGGATGCACGGCCTTCACCTGCATGGCGCCTTGCACGTCGATGAGCAACAGGCAGTCCTCGTTCGCGGCCAGCGCCTCGTCCACCTGGTCTCGCGGCGTGCCATAGAGGTTGCCGTGTACCTCGGCATGCTCGAGAAACTCTCCGTTGGCGAGCCGCTGGCGAAACTCCTCCTCGGAGAGGAAGATGTAGTCGCGGCCGTCGGTTTCGCCCGGCCGGGCCTTGCGCGTGGTGGCGGTCACCACCCGGCGGAGCGCCACCTGCCGGCAGAGCTGGTCGGCCACTGTGTTCTTGCCCACTCCGGCCGGGCCGGAAATGATGATCACCTTGCCCACGGCCGGCTACTCGACGTTCATGACCTGCTCGCGGATGCCGTCCGTCTCGATCCGGAGCTGGCCCACGAGGCGGGATAGATCGGCATCCGACACCTTGGAGCCCATGGTGTTCACCTCGCGGTGGATCTCCGCGCCCAGAAACTCCAGGTGCCGCCCCACGGGCTTGTCCTGCTCCAGGGTGTCGCGGAACTGCTTGAGGTGCGACCGCAGGCGCTGGACTTCCTCGCAGATGGCCGAGCGGTCGACGAAGATGGCGATCTCGCGTGCGAGGTCGCGCTCGGTGACGCTGATGCCGCTATTGGCCAGCATCCGATTCACCCGCGCCGCCAGGCGCTCGCCGTAGCCTTCCAGCGCTTGCGGCTGCGCCTCTTCCACCTTGGCCGTGCCCTCTTCGAGCTGCTTGCAGTGCTCGAGGAGCGCCTGGCGCAGGTGGGCGCCTTCCACTTGGCGCATCTTGTCCAGGGCCTCGAGCGCCTGCTCCACGGTGGCTTGCACCTGCGCGTCCACCGTGCCATCGCCCCCGTCCAGAGCGCCTTCGCCCTCGAGGACGCCGGGGAGGCTCAGCAGTGCATCCAGGTGGAAGCTTCCCGCCCCGGGCATGTCCTCGGTAGCTTCCTGGAGCTGGCGGATGTAGCAGGCCAGCGCATCCTGGTTGATGGGCCGTGCGGCCTGGGCTCCCGTGCGCTCCACGCGGACGTAAAGGTCCAGGGAGCCTCGCGTCACGTAGCGTCGGACAACCTTCTCGAGGTCATGCTCGGCGCCCACCATCTCGTGGGGCACGCGGGTGTTGAGTTTCAGGTGTCGGCCATTGACGGAGCGGACCTCGACGAAGATGGCACACCCCTCGCCCTGCCAGCGCGCCTGGCCGTATCCTGTCATGCTTCGTGTCACGGATTGGCCCCCGCTTTGGGGGAGGCTTCGGGTGCCGCAGGTTCAGCAGGCGTGGCGTCGCTCTTCGGCGGCGTGGTGTCCTTCGGGGCCTTCGCGGGGGCCTCCTGCCCCGGCTGGGCTGTCTTGACGTCGGGCATGGCCGACTCTTCGCGGTTCATCCGCCCGATCACGATGGCCAGCAGGAAGAAGATGCCTGCCATCCAGCCGGTGATGCGCGAGAGTCCGGACTTGGGCCCCAACGCCGACTCGGCCGCGGCTCCGCCGCCGAGCATGCCCGAGAGCCCGCCGCCGCGCCCCGACTGGAGCAGCACGATCAGCACCAGGAGGAGCGCATCGCCAACGAATACGATCCACAACAGTGTCATCAGGAAACCCAAGGCAATATCTCCTTGGCCAATCGCGGCCGTTCGGGCTCGCCTAGCCCTTGGCAATGGCGGCAAACTTCTCGGCGACCAGGCTGGCCCCACCAATGAGCCCGCCGTCGATGTCGGGCTCCGATGCGAGGGCTTTGCTGTTCTCCGGCTTCATGCTGCCACCGTAGAGGATGCGCGTGGTCTGAGCTACGTCGACACCGAACCGCTCGGCCAGCAGCCCGCGGATGAATCCGTGCATCGAGTTGGCCTGCTCGGGCGTGGCCGTCTCGCCGGTGCCGATGGCCCACACGGGCTCGTAGGCCACCGTCACGGCGCCCATGTCCTCGACGGAAAATCCCTCGAGGCCGCCGAGCACCTGGGTTTTCACCACCTCTTCCTGGCGGCCGGCCTTGCGTTCCTCGAGCACCTCGCCCACGCACAGGATCGGCCGAAGGCCCGCCGCGATGGCGGCCCGCAGCTTCTGGTTGCAGCTCGCATCGGTTTCGCCGAAGTACTGGCGGCGCTCCGAGTGGCCCACGAGCACCCGCTTGCAGCCCACGCTCACAAGCATGGCTGCCGACACCTCGCCGGTGAAGGCCCCCTTGGGCTCGTGGTAGAGGTTCTGCCCCCCCACCTCGATAGCCGTGTCCTGAAGCACCTCGCACACGTCCGCCAGGAACGGTGCGGGCGGGAAGACCGCGAGGTCCACGTCCTCGGCCTCGGCCAACTGGCGCTTGAGGGCGGTGGCCAACTGGATGGCCTCGCGCAGATCGGTGTTCATCTTCCAGTTGCCTGCGATCAACAGTCGGCGCATCCTTGACTCCCAAACAGGGCTGTGCGTGGGGCTATTCGATTGAGACCAGGCTGTCGGCCACGGGATAGGACCCGAGAATCTGGAGGTAGATGCACCGCTCGTGTACTTCCTTCAGAGCGGCGCGTGCCGGTTCGTCGTCGCGGTGGCCCTCAAAATCGATGAAGAAGTAGTATTCCCAGGGGTTGCGCTTCGAGGGGCGCGACTCGATCCGCGTGAGGTTCAGCCCGTGCTTCTGAAACGGCACCAGGGCTTCGTGCAGGGCGCCGGCCTGGTGCGTGACGGAGAGGACCACCGACGTCTTGTCGCGGCCGCTGGGCGTGCAGCATTCCTGGCCCAGGACCACGAAGCGGGTTACGTTGTGCGCCGCGTCCTCGATGTCCTTGTGGATCACCTCCAGCCCATAGGTGGCCGCGTTGGACACGTGCGCGATGGCGCCGGCGTCGGGCTCCTCGGCGGCCACCTCGCAGGCTCGCGCCGTGCTGGCGACCGGCACCAGGTCGCACTCGCCGTAGTGCTCGCTCAGCCACCGGCCGCATTGGGCAAACACCTGCGGCTTCGAGTAGATCTTCTTGATGCTGGCCTGGCGGCTCGACGCCAGCAGGCAGTGGTGGATCGCCATGAGCAGCTCGGAGCATATCTGCACGTTGGCGTCCATGAAGGCGTCCAGGGTGTCGCTGATCCCGCCGTCAATCGAGTTCTCCACGGGCACCACGCCCAGGTCGGCTGCGCCGGCGGCCACGGTGCGGAAGATGCCCGTGATATCCCGGTTGGGCAGGTAGTCCACCGACGCGCCAAACTTGGCCTGTGCCGCCAGATGCGTGAACGTGCCCTGCGGGCCAAGATAGCCCACGGTGATGGGCTTCTCGAGAGCGATGCACGCGGACATGACCTCGCGGAAGATCGACCTCAGCGACCGCGACGGCAGCGGCCCCGTGTTCAGCGCCGCCACGCGCTGGAACACCGCGGTCTCACGGGAGGGCACGTAGAACTTCGAGTTGCTCTGACGCTTCAGCTCGCCGATCTCGAGCACCAGCTTGCCGCGCTCGTTCAGCAACTCCACGAGCCGCTGGTCAATGCGGTCGATCCCGTCCCGGAGCGAATCGAGCGTCGGCTGACCCGTGTCAGATGGAGGCGCAGTATCACCCATGCACGACCTCGCTGAGAAGGACGGCAAGAAATAGAGCATCGCAAGCTATTTATTAGACCATGTTGCCCCCGCAAAGTCAAGCAGGTAGAATACGAGCCATGCGGAATGCAGGCCATCCCTATGCTCTCTGGCGCGGTCAACAAGCCGCGAAGGCTGAGGAGCCAACAACCATGAAGTTCTGCACACAGGGCGATCTGGCCGGTTGCGTCCTGTCCGTGACCATCCTGCTGAACGCGATGGGCGCATTCGCCGATGGCGGGCCATTGCCGCGGCTTCCATTGGCTCGGCCGGGCGCTCACGGGGCCATGGAGATGGCAGACGGACGGTCGACCTTTCATATCCCAGCCGACTCGCCGCTGGCCCGCAACGAGCATCCTCGTCTGCTGCTGACGAAGGCGGACCTGCCGCTGTTGAGGCAGCGCGCGGCGGACCCACGCATGGCGCGCTACATCAATGCTATGAAGCGCAGGGCGGAGGGCCGCACCCCCTCGAACCTGGAACGCGCGTTCCTCTACAGGCTGACGGGCGAGCGACGCTATCTGTCAGCCATCCTTGCATCGAAGGACTTCGCTCGACCGACGTGGGTCTACGGCTGGGCAGCCACAGTCGACCTGATCTGGGACGACCTGGCCGACGAGCGGCGCCGCGCCCTCTCGGATGCGGTTACGAAGGCCGTGGCCCGCGGCGGCACCCTCTATTGGCGACCGACCCTTCATGTCGCATCGGTGTTCTACGAGGGCGGCAAGGGGCGGCACGATGAGGCGTTGCTGGCCCGAATGAAGCATGACTTCGACCAGACGCTCGTGCAATGGACAGAGAAGCTCAATCGCTGGGCCGC
>JADHXT010000218.1 GCA_016782825.1 Candidatus Brocadiia bacterium
CCCGTTGTGGTGTCCAACAGGTGCTGCTTCCACGTGCCGAGCTCGACGGCCATCAGCTCCGTGCGGTTGCCGCGCAGCGTGGGGTTGGTTCGCGCGTAGACGAAGTGGCGGGAGTCGCGGGAGCAGTAGGGCACTTCGCAGTAGATGTTCGACTGGTTGAGCCTCTCGGTGGTGACCTGCCAGATCTCGGAGCCGGTGGCCTGCCGCTCCAGTCGCACCGCGGCGCCGCCTGCCGGGCGTTTCGCCTTGCCCACTTTCGCGCCCTCCTGTCCCAAGCCAATGCGGGAAGCACCCACGAGACCAGCCGCCCCGGCCGCCGCGCGCCGGATGGCCTGTCGCCTGGAAACTGGCTGATTGCGTCTTGCTGAAAACATGGCGCGCTCCTCGCGTTGGAGTTTACTTCTTCCCCTGCGGATTGGCCACGATGTCGGCGATGTCGATGAGATAGAGCTGGCGGCCGTTGCCGCCGTGGACGCCGTCGATGCACACGAGCTTGCCGTCGGGACTGAAGCGGGGGTGGGTGTCGCAGCGCCACTCGCCGCCGTACTGGCGGGGGCTGTGGAAGTGGCCGAGCCAGACGCGCTTGCCCGTGGCCACGTGGTAGAGGTAGGGGTTCTGGTTGCGCTGGCCGTCGGGATAGGTGTCGTTGAGGATCCACTGGTTGCCGGGCAGATAGGTGTTGTGGCCGTTGATGGTCATCACGCCTTTGCCGACGAGCGCGACCTCCTGCGTCTTGTCTTTGTAGAGGATGAAGCCGCTGCCGAGCTTCGGGTGCCACGACCAGGCCGTGATGTGGGTCGGGTCGCGCCAGATGAAGTGGGACGTGCGGCCGTGGGGGTCGAGGACGTAGGCGTCGCTGCCGTCCATCTTCGCCGTGATCATCCGCGTGCCGAAGCTGCGGACGCCCGGGCCGCGCCAGCGGTGGAGGAACTCGAAGCGGGTGCCGTCGGTGTTGACGAGCAGGTGGTTGAAGTAGTGCTTCATGGGCGCGAGGTCGCCGTGTTCGTAGGGGATCTTCGCGATGTCGGCGACGGAGACGATAAGCTTGGCCTCGCCGGTCTCGAGGTCGACGCGCCAGATGCCGCTGTCGGCGGGGGCCAGCACGTCCTTGTTCGGGTCGGGGAGGCCGGGATAGCCGTAGCCGGGGCGCATGTCCTGTACGCGGCGGAAGTCGGGGGTCACGGCGGACCTGCCGTCGGGACTCAGAGCGTAGACTGGCCAGGGGATGGTGCGTTTCTTGCCGGTCTTCACGTCGAGGATGTGGCACACGAAGCGGCCGCCCTGTCGGTCGTTCCAGAGCACTTCGGTCTTGGAGCCGGGCCGCCATTGGAGCATGCAGCCCTGCTGCCAGCACCAGGCGCGGCTGGTGCCCAGCTCGATCCACCTGTCGCCGTCCTGGAGGTCCACCATGCCCACCTGGATCACGTCGGCGGCGGTGGGCGAGCGGCCCTCGAAGTCGGTTTGCATGCTGAGCGCGTAGCGGCCGGTGGGGTCGAACTGAAGCTTGTCGTAGTAGCCGAACCAGTGGAACTTCGGCCCCGTGGTGATGGCGCGGCAGGGGGGCAGCTTCTCGTCGTCGCCATAGGGCGATTCGGGGGCGTCGGTCATCTTCAGTTCCTTTGCCTTGCCTTCCGCCCACTTGCGGTCAAGGGGCCAGCCCATGAGATGGGCGGACAGGATGATGCCGTCGAAGCCGCAAGCGGCCTCGGCGCCGGGGCGATTGCCCACGAGGCACGGGGCCTTGCTCAGGTGCATGCCCGTGGGAATGCGGTGGCGGCTCTCGATGGCCACGTGGCCATTGACGTAGACGGCCATTCGCTTGCCGGGCTCGAAAACGGCCACGACGTGGTAGGGCTTGCCGACGCGGAGCTTCACGTCGCTCTTCAGCTCGCGGGCGCCCTTGTCGTACTTGCCCGTGGAGCTGATGGCGAAGAAGAGCTGCCGCGACGGGTGCAGGCCCAGCTCGAACGAGCGGCCGCCGTCCACCGTGTGCCAGCGCGAGACGATGGCGCACTTGCTCCGCGGGGCGCGCGCGAGCTGCACCACGGCGGCAAGGCTCAGGCGCTGCATCTGGTCGATGTAGTGGGTCTGCTCGGCCGAAGCGGCCACGCGGCTCTGACGCCCACTCTCGAAACGGAGCGCATGCTGGCCGCGGAACGGCACCCGCCGCGGCGCGTGCTTGCCCTCGGGCGCCGTGGCAGGCGACCACGAGAAGGAGACCTCGGGGCCTGGCGGCCCGGCCAGGGCTGGCGCAGCGAGCAGCAGCAACAGGACAAGCACGGACGAACCGCGGCACGCACAACGGCGGGAGGAAGACATCATCGTGGCCTCCGATTGAAGCTCAGTACTTGGGCTCGCGGATGGGGTCGAGCACCGCGTCGGCGATGAAGCGGCCGGGCTTGTCGGGCAGAGCGATGCCGGGGATGAGCAGACGGTCGGCCATCACATCGCCCGTCTTCCATTGCCACGTGGGCACCACCCCGTCGCAGGGAGCGTACCGCCAGCCGAGCTGCTGCGGCTTGCCGTCCTTCACCGCACGGAGGGTGAGCTGCACGGCGTAGTCGGCGTCGCGGGGCGCCTCGCACCGCCAGTAGAGGGCGAGCGCCAGCCCGGCCTCGGCGGGAGCGACGTCGTAGCCGAGCAGCGTGGCGAAGCCGTCGGCAAGCGCCTCGCCGTAGCGGCGCTTCGGCTCGCACGGCTCGCGCAGCACGTAGCGCTCGCGCAGGTTCAGCCCCTCGCCGCCACGGCGGAAGACGAGGAAGCCATCGCGGGCGAAGATGGGCGCGTAGCGTCGGCTGCGCAGAAGATCGTTGCGGTAGCGCGCGATGGTCGGCAAGCCGACCCAGCTATCGTAGAGGTCGAGCACCACATACTCCGTCTGGAGCAGCGTGCGGCAGGTGACACCGGGCTGCTCGGGCTCGTCGCGGGCTACCCACAGCTCCTGCTGGTCGGTGAAGTGGGAGGCCAGGCGGTAGCTCGCGCACAACGAGGTGTCGCGGGGAATCTTCTGCCGCAGCTCGCGCACCGTGCGGGCGCGCGCGGGCACGACGAAGCGCTCCCAGGGCATGGTGCGCAGGAAGAACAGGTAGTGCGTGAGGAGCGCCGCCACGAGCAGCCCCCAGCCCGCCGCGCGGACGACGCGGGTGCGGTCGCCAAGACGCGCCAGCACGCGCATGCGGCGCAACGGCCACACATCGCGGTCGGCCAGGTTTTTCAGGCCGAACACCGCGGCCAGGTACACGCCCGGCATCACGGGGGCCTGGGGGCCGATGAGGATGATGTACTTGCCGTACCAGCCGGTCATGGTCAGGATCACGAAGTTGGCCATCCCCACCAGCAGCGCCCACGGGCTCAGCACGGGCAGCAACAGCAGCGGCACGAGAAGGTGGAGCAGGAAGAACACCTTGACCGGCTGGTCGAACACGATCGCGAGCCATCGAAGCGGGTCGGCCGCCACGTTGCGGAGCACCTCGCCGGCCGAGAGGCCGAACTTGCTGAGATGCGTCGGGAAGGCCGCCTGGCCCGCGGGCACCAGCGGCTTCATCGCCTGCGTCGCCAGGACGAACCACCCGATACCCAGGGCAACCGTCGCCCCCGCCACGACCCATCGCCGGTGGCGCGCCGCCACGAACACGCCGAGCATGACGACGGCCGGAGCCGCCTCCTCCTTGCACAGGAGCGCCAGCAGCAGGCAGACGAAATACCACACCGCCCTGCCCCGTTCCAGGCAGACCATGGCGAACAGCAGCGCAGGCATCAGGAACGTGAGCGGGCGGAAGCCGTAGGTGGTCGGCAGGTTCACGTAGGCCGTCGTGGCCGCGAGGAAGTAGGCCACGGCGAAGGCCCAGGCCACGAAGCGGTCGCGCAGCACGCTCTTCGCCAGCAGGTAGACGGCCACGCCACCCACGCCCAGGCTCACCGACTGGAGGACGAGCAGCAGCTCGTGGTGCGGCCACAGCTTGTAGAGATAGCCGATGGGCACGAGGATGAGCGTCCAGTGCACGGAGAGCACCGTGCTGCCGGGCTGGAAGTTCGAGAGGGGGCCGTTGCCCTGGCTGAGCTGGAACACTGTTTCGGCAAACGTGCCGGAATCGAGGTAGCCGAGGTTCAACGCCCAGTAGGACAGGCACATGAGGATGCTGAACGCCACGCTGTACGCGACGGCCAGCCCCCACACGCTCCACACGGAGAACAGGCCCCGTGCGAGGCGCCCGTCGAGCTTCGGGGCGAGCAGGTGCCCCGCCACGGCCGCGCTCAGCCCCACGCAGAGGATCAGCAGGAACGCCGGGGCGAGGGTGAACGGCAGACCGAGGAAATGGTGCGCGGGGACGAGCAGCAGTGCGATCAGCGGGGTGAAGATGCGCGCGGCGCGTGCCAAGGCATCATTGCGGGCGAGTCCGTCGCGGCGGGTGAGGACCCGCCCCGCCAGCAGCCAGCCGAGCACCACCACCACGCCCCACACGCCGAGCCACACGCCCAGGCGAGGGAACACCAGCGTGGCGCTCGCGTCGGGCGGGTAGTATTCGTTCATCCCCGCTTCGGGCACAATGATGTTGTGAAGATTGAAATCGCCCCCTGCACCACGGAAGTAGAAGGCGCAACTCAGCGCGCCGGAGGCGACGGCGAGCGCCACGAGGCAGGCCGGCAGAAAGGTCCCGTTGCGTGGCGCTCGGGTCATGGCGTGGCCTGCGTTCAGGGCTGGGCGGCGGGCTCAGCGGTCTGGCCGAGCAGGGCCTGGATGTTCCGAGCGTCCTCCTCGGCCAGTCGCTTGCGCTTGGCGGCGAACTTCTGGTACTTGGGCACGAGGTTCTCGGCCATGGCCTCGGTGTAGTCGCCGCAGTAGGGCACGAGCAGGTCGATCCACGTGGCGATGAGGTGGAGCTCCCGTGCAGAGAGTTTCACGCCGTTGTGGCCTTCCTCGAGCCTCGTGATGAGCCGGCTCTTGGCCGCGCCCGCGTGGTACGGCGGCAGCATGGGCGGTGCCGACTGGACGTTGATCCAGTTGCACGCGCGGCGGTTGGCCAGGGCTTTGTAGGCGTCGCTCCACTTGCGGCAGCTCCGCGATTCGAGGGTCTGCGTGCCCAGAAGGCTGAAGGCGGGACGCACCGTGGAATCCTTCTGCACCACCAGCGGCTTCGGCGGCGCGGTCTTGAGGTCCACCAGGCCGGCATCGATGTAGCGTCCGCCACCCTTGTAGGAGCAGTGGACGGCGAGGACGTGCTCGCCGGGGGCGATGGCACAGGCCACCTGTTCGGGCATGGGCCTCACTTCGTAGCGGACGGTGAAGCCGACATAGCGTGCCGCGAGCTTGCCGTCGAGGTAAGCCTCCGCGTCGTCGTCGTGGTGGATGATAAGCTGGGGCGCGTGCAGCGGCTCGGTGATGCGGACCGTGCGGCGAAGCCAGATGTCCGTGGTCTTCCAGGCCGTCTTGGGCAGGCCTCCGGGCACCCCGTCGCCGAAGCCGCCGGGCGCCGTCTGCCACTTGCTGTCGTCGAAGTGGGGCTTGATCCAGCGCCCGCCAGGGTTCGTCGTCGTGTAGCGCCAGCCGTCCGTCGCGATGGGCACCACGTAGCGGTGCGTCTTCGGGTCGAATGCCTTGCCGTCACCCGGCGTCTTCCCTGCGCTCTTGCCGCTCGGTGTCTTGCCGCGCTGGTTATGGCAGCGGATGCAGTGCTTGTCGAGGATGGGCTGCACGTCGCCGATGAAGCTGAAGCCGCGCGGCGGCCCGTCGAAGAAGGGCTCGAGCTTCTCTGGCGGCTGGAAGAGCGCCCGCGGCGTGGCCGTGGCGGGCGGGGCGTTGCCCTTGGCCTCGTGGCAGCCCACGCACGAGAGCTTCTCGCCGGGCTGAAGGGTCACCCAGCTTCGCATGCTCTGCACGGCGTGGCCCTTGGCGTCGAGCGCCTGGAAGTAGAGGGGCGTGCGGGCGGGCACCTCGAAGAACGCCGAGCCGTCGGCCTGCACGGTGGCCGTGCCGAGGATCACCTTGGGGTCCCACGTGCCCTGAATCGACACGGGCGTGCTGGCCATCGCGCCGCCGGCCGGCCCGCTGTTGCCGTTGCTGCCGATGCCCGCCGCGCGGAACTGGGGGCTCACCACGCGCAGGCGCTTGATGGCGCCCCGCTCGATGCCCGCAAGCCCCGGCCCCTCGTAGATGTCCTGGAGGAAAACGGCGGCCGTGGCCTTACCGTAGTCCACCAAGCTGGGCCGGGCGTGGGGCACCGGCCGGGAGGCGAGCGGGATGGGCTGGTTGCAGGAGAGGCTCGGGTCGGAGACGAGCAGCTCGCGGCGGCCATCCACGTCCATGAAGTAGATCGCGAAGTGCCTGGCGCCCACAG
>JADHXT010000219.1 GCA_016782825.1 Candidatus Brocadiia bacterium
CGTGCCACGGCTGGCTTGCCCAGCCGTGCGGAACACCCCGATGCCATTTGGCACGGCTGGGCTAGCCAGCCGTGGCACAGCCTGTGGGGGCAGGCACAGGACGATCTGCTAGTCGAGCCACACCTCGCGGCCCTCGGCCGCGCTCTGATACAGCGCGTCGAGGGTGCGCATGACGCCGAGCACCTGGTCGCGCGTCACCATGAGCTCCTCGTCGCCGCGAATGACGTTGACGAAGTGCTCGACCTCGAGCCAGTGGCCGCTAAAGGCCACCTTGCGGTCCGCGGGCACCCGCGGGGTGGTGTTGATCTGGTAGCTGCCCATGTTGGTCACGAGGGTGAGCGGGTCGAGGACGAGTCCGCCCTCGGTGCCGCAGATCAGGGTCTTGCCGGTGTTCTCGGGGATGTTGACGGCCCAGCTCGTCTTGAAGGCGACGGCGGCGCCGCCGTCGAGGCGCATGAAGCCTGCGGCCATGTCCTCGACGTCGAAGTCGCGGTAGTCGTAGGGCAGCGGCGTCAGGACGCCGATGGGTGCGCCGCTCTCGGCGAGCGAGGTGGCGAGCCCCTCGTCCTGGTTGCCGAGCCTGGTGTAGGCCACGCCGCTGACGGCACGCACCGGCGGGCTGCCCATGAGCCAGAAGAGCAGGTCGATGGCGTGGACGCCGAGGTCGTAGATGGGGCCGCCGCCGCTGTGCTCCTTCATGTGGAACTGGCCCCAGGTGGGGATGCCGCGTCGGCGCAGGAAGTAGGTCTCGGCGTAGTAGATCTCGCCGAGGCGGCCGCTGTCGCAGATCTGCTTGGCGGCGCGGGACCGCTCCGAGAAGCGTGCCGTCTGGCCGATCATCAGGTGCTTGCCCTGCGCGTCGGCCTCGTCGAACATCTCGGCGGCGTCGGCGGTGCACGTCGCCACGGGCTTCTCGCAGAGCACGTGGGCGCCCGACTGGAGCGCCGCGATGGTCTGCTCCTTGTGATAGGCGTTGGGCGTGCAGACCGACACCACGTCGAGGTCGAGCTCCTCGAGCATGGCCACCCAGTCGCCGTAGGCATAGGGGATGCCCTCGCTCTCGGCAACGAGCTTCGCGCGGTCCTCGAGGATATCGGCCGCGCCGACGATCTCGGCGTCGTCCTCGAGGTTCTTCCACGCGGGGATGTGGCCCGACACGGCGATCATCCCTGTGCCGATGATGCCGACCTTGAGCTTCTCCTTCGCCATCGCCATTCTCCTTTGCCCCCGGTGTAGCCGCCCCCGATGGTATAGCCGCCGCCGCCGCGCGAGTCAACCGCTGTTCCTCCAATCTTGCTCTTGCTCCTGCTCCTGCTCCTGCTCAATCTTCCTCCGATCCCGCCGCCCTCAGAGTCGGATGGAGCAAGAGCAAGAGCAGGAGCAAGAGCAAGACGAGGATGAGAAGACACCTTGACAGCAATCGTCCGCGAGGGCTATACATAGGCCGCTCTCGAGGATCAACCCTCCCAGGAGACCGACGATGGATCGACGAGCCTTTCTCTCGATGGTCGGCGGCGGCGCGGCGGCGTGGGCGATGGGCGGCTGCGCCCCGACAAACGCGCGGGCCGCGGAGCCGAAGAGGCGGCTGCCCAACATCGTCATCGTGTTCACCGACGACCAGGGCTACCAGGACCTCGGCTGCTTCGGCTCACCCGATATCGACACCCCGCATCTCGATCGCATGGCGCGCGAGGGCAGGCGGTTCACCGACTTCTACGTCACCCAGCCGGTGTGCAGCGCCTCGCGGGCGGGGCTGCTCACGGGCTGCTACTCGAATCGCGTGAGCATCCTGGGCGCCCTCGGGCCAGGGGCGAAGCACGGCATCCACGACGACGAGATGACCCTCGCCGAGCTGTGCAAGCAGAAGGGCTATGCCACGGCCATGTGTGGGAAGTGGCACCTCGGCCACCGACCGCAGTTCCTGCCCACCCGCCACGGCTTCGACCAGTACTTCGGCCTGCCCTACTCCAACGACATGTGGCCCTATCATCCGGGCGTCCGCCACCTGCCCATGGAGAAGCGGCTCAAGCGCTGGCCCCATCTGCCGCTCATCGAGAACGGGAAGATCGTCAATCCCAAGGTCACGGGGAAGGAGCAGGCGCAACTGACCACGTGGTACGCCGAGCGTGCCGTGAAGTTCATCGAGAAGAGCAAGGATCGCCCCTTCTTCCTGTATGTGGCGCACAGCATGCCCCACGTGCCGCTCTTCGTGAGCGACAAGTTCAAGGGCAAGAGCAAGCGGGGGCTCTACGGCGACGTGATCAGCGAGATCGACTGGTCGGTCGGGCAGATCCGGGCGACACTCGAGAAGCACGGGCTCGCCGAGAACACGCTGTTCATCTTCACCTCAGACAACGGCCCGTGGCTGAGCTACGGCGAGCACAGCGGCCGCGCGCTGCCGCTGCGCGAGGGCAAGGGCACGACCTGGGACGGCGGCGTGCGCGAGCCCACGGTCATGTGGTGGCCTGGGAAGATCCCTGCGGGCACGGTGTGTAGCGAGCCGGCGATGACCATCGACATCCTGCCGACCCTCGCAGGGCTCATCGGCGCCAAGCTGCCGGCCCACAAGATCGACGGCCTCGACATCTGGCCGCTCATCTCGGGGCAGGCGGGGGCGACGGGCCCTCACGAGGCGCTCTTCTTCTACTGGGGGCGTCATCTCCAGGCGATGCGGAGTGGGAAGTGGAAGCTCCACTTCCCCCACGCCTACCGCACGATGGCGGGCAAGCCGGGCGGCAAGGGCGGCATCCCCGAGCGCTACTCGGCGGGCAAGACGGCGCTCGCACTCTTCGATCTTGAGAAGGACATCGGCCAGAAGACCAACGTGGCCGATAGGCATCCCGACGTGGTCAAGCGTCTCCAAGCCCTCGCCGACACGATGCGCGCCGATCTCGGCGACTCGGCGACGAAGCAGAAAGGCAAGGGCGTGAGGCCCTGTGGGCGGGTGCAGGGGTAGGAGAAGAGGGAGAAGAGAAAGAGAACGTCCAACGTCGAACGTTCAACGCTCAACGTCCAACGAAGAAGGAAAGACTACCGTTCGTGGGGTGTGGCGCGTTGGGGGCGCCGGCCGGTGTGATAGTGTCAAGAGGCCCGTCGCTCGCTCCGCGAGATACCAAAGCGGCGACCCGTCGCCGCTTTGGTATCCTGCGGAGCAGGTCGGGATGCGCAGCGTCGTCACCGCGGGCAGCGCGACAACTCGTAGCTCCTACCGTTGAACGTTGGGCGTTGGACGTTCGACGTTGAGCGTTGCCTTCTCTTGCCGCGCGTCACTTGCCCTCGTTGGCCTCTTGCCGCAGCGTGTCGTGGTGGCGCGACATGTAGTACATGGATTGGGTCGCGCTGAGCTCGCCGAGACAGAACTGGAAGTTGATGCGGTAGCCGCCGCGGGGCCACTGAAGGCCCTTGAGCGTGAGGGCGTTGACGATCGTCGAGACGCTCTGGCCGGGCGCGAGGACGGCCGGCTTCGGCGGGGAGGCGATGCCTCTGGCCTTGGGCAGCGGCTGGGTCTTGCCCTGGCAGATCACCGCAAGACACTCGCTCCAGAGAATGTCATTCCCGTCGGCGAGCAGCGCGGGCACGGTCTGCTTCTCTTTGGTCGTGTTGGTGACGGTGAGGGTGAACTGCCCGTCGCCATCGGGGTTGGTCCACTTGATCTTCTTCGCGGGCGGGACGGGCGCGACGCTGAGGGTGATGCCGGCGCCGGCGAAGAGGGCGGGGCGGCCCGTCGCAGTGCACGTCAGCTTGGCGTCGCCCACCTTGGCTCCGGCCGGCCACGCCTTCTTGCCCAGGGCGGCCCAGGGCGAGACGGCCTTGTCACCCTTCATCGACCAGCCCAGGGGCAGCGCTGTCGCGAGGCGCGCGGTCTCGATGAGTGCGGGGGTGGACACCTCGATGGATTGGATGGCCTGTGCCGCGCCTTTGGTGGTGAGGATGAAGGTCCCGTTGAGGGGCAGGTCCGGCCGCTGCATCTGGCGTGCGCTGTAGTTGAGCGACACCTTTGCGTTGGGCTCGAAAGGCCCGCGGAAGACCTGCGCGACCTCGAGGGTCAGCGTGGACGAGTAGATGGGCGGCAGCGAGTTGGCGACCGGCCCCCACCGCACGTCGAGCAGCTTGGCCGTGAACACGGCCTGGGCCTGGCCGAAGCGCTGGAGGGGCGTCTCTTTCTTCTGCCCTCGCCCGGGTCGTCCGCGGCCAGGCAGCATCGGCCCTGGCATTGGGCGTGGCACTGCGCCACCGGCGGCGTGGGTGCTGAGGCTCAGTGCGGCGACGGTCACCAGTGCGAACGTACGTCCCATCGCCATGTGGTTGCTCCTTCCCTTGGGCGAAAGCCCCGGGACGAGGCGGTTCGTAGTGCCGCCTTCAGGCGGGGTTGGTAGTCCCGCCTCTAGGCGGACAGGAACAGGAAGAGGAGAGGCCGGTCCGCTTGAAAGCGGAACTACGAACCCCGCCTGAAGGCGGAACTACGAACGAGGAGGGCGCGTGCGTGGTCTTCTCTGCTCGTCCCTCGCACCTCGTTCCTCGCCCCTCACAGGTATAGGCAATCCCACTTGCCTCCGCAAGTGCGCTGGGCCATAATCGGGCGAGCCGTCATCCCGAAAGGAGCAGGCGATGAGACACGGTCTTCTGATCCTCGCGTTCTGTGCCGCTGCGCAGGCGGGGATGCTGCGGGATGTGAAGGTGGTGAATGACCGGGCGCCCGACTGCTCGTCGCTCAAGGCGATCGTGCGGACAGTAACGCGCGGCTGCAAGAGCGACGACGCGAAGGCCATCGCGCTCTACAACTTTTGCCGCTACGCCTACTACCACCACGCCTATCCCAACGAGCCGGGCGGCATCTCCGCGATCAAGCTCATCAACGTCTATGGCTGGGGGCTGTGTGGCGGGCTGCACACCGTGCAGGCGGCGCTCTGGGACGCCGCGGGCTACAAGTGGCGCTACCGCGGCTGGAGCCGGCCAGGCCACACCACCGCCGAGGTCTTCTACGGCGGCCGATGGCACTACCTCGACACCTTCCTCAAGTTCTATGCCTGGACGCCCTACCCTGACTTCCCCGACGGCCGCACCATCGCGTCGCAGGAGGACCTCAAGGCCAATCCCGCGCTCGTCACCGACGGCTTCGTCACCGACGGCGAGCGCAAGGTGTGCTACCACAAGGGCAACCGCTTCGAGCAGGTGGGCGAGGCCGTGAACTGGACGGCTCCCGCCTTCATGGTCTGCGGCGACACGCTGCCCGGCGTGCTGAGCGGGGTCAACAGCAGCCGCAACGCGGGCAGCCCCCGTGGCTGGGGCGGCATCCGCTTCGAGGAGCAGGGCTACTCGGCCGCGGTGAATCTTGGCGTCGGCTATGCCCTGACGCTGGAGTGGGACCGCGTGGACGACGGCTGGTACTTCCGCGGCCGCAAGCAAGGCCCGCGCCACACCTGCGGCGACAAGGACTACCGCAACTGCCCCGCCATCGGCCCGATCCTCGAGCCCTACGCGGCACCACGCAGGGAGCGAAGCTGGTCCAACGGCACCCTCACGTTCACGCCGGATCTGCGAAGCGACGCATTCCTCGCGAGTCTTCAGGGTGTCGCGAACGTGGTGCACCGAGACGGCGCGCTCCATCCCAAGGACGCCGGCCAGCCGGGCCGCTTCGTCGTCGAGATGGCGTCGCCCTACGCCGTGGCCAAGGCGAGCGCCGCGGTTGCCAGCGAAGGCGCATCCATCGACGTCTCGCTCGACGGCAAGACGTGGAAGCCCGTGAAGCCGTCAGAGCTGTCGGGCGTGGTGCGCGGCAGCTACCGCTATGGGGTGCGGGTCACATTCCGCAAGCCCATCACGGCCATCGAGCTGACGAGCGTCGTGCAGCACAACCAGGAGGCACTGCCCTACCTGGCGCCGGGCCGCAACGCGGTGACCGTGTCGGCCGCCGATGCCGAAGCGCTGAAGGCGGGTCGGCTGGTCGTCACCTATGCCTACTGCCTCGGCTCGCGCAGCCAGGACGCCGGGGGCATCCTGGAGCGGGGGGCAGAGATCGCCAGGGCACACTATGCCTCGTGGTCGGCCAAGCCCGTGGTCGTGCAGAAGGTCGTCGACAAGACACCGTTCAGCTTCGAGATCCCCGTGCCCACGCCAAAGGGCAAGCAACCCGTCTATCCGAGGATGCTCTTCCTGCGCCGTGAGGTGCTGGCGCCCGGCCAGAAGCCGATGGCCGTGCCCGCACCGCCGTCGACGCCGAAGGTCGGGCCAAACGAGACCCTCGCTACGCTGCCCAATCCCTGGACGATGGGCACCACCAAGCCGCCGGCCGTGGCCAAGCGGCCGACGCAGTCGACCGCGCTCGCGCC
>JADHXT010000220.1 GCA_016782825.1 Candidatus Brocadiia bacterium
GGCACAGCCTATCCCGGCTGGGTCAGGAAGTGGAACAGCCATGGGTACGCGGCCATCGCCATGGACCTGGAAGGCCATCTGCCAGGCGGAAAGCACCATGGCGTGGAGGGCAATTTCCCGACCGGCAAGGGCCACAGGAACGCCGGGCCGGCGCGCATCGACTGGTTCGGCGACAGAGACCTTCCCGACGAGGAGCAGTGGTTCTACCACGCGGTGGCCGATGTGATTCGCGCGAATTCGCTGCTGCGCGCCTCCCGGCTGGTCAACGCCAAGAGGATCGGCCTCACGGGAATCTCATGGGGCGGAACGGTCGTGAGCACCGCGGCGGGGGTGGACCCTCGGTTCGCCTTTGTCATTCCCGTCTACGGCGCCGGCTTCATCCACGAAAGCGACAACCCGGGCCTGGCCCAGTGGTTCCCGCCGAAGCACATGACGGCCGAGCAGTTCAGGGACTATCGCACGAAATGGGACCCCTCGGCCCACCTGCCGTACGCCAAGATGCCCATGCTGTTTGTGACTTCAGTGGCTGACCCCGTCTTCCAGATCGATATCTTCGCGAAGTCGGCCCGGACCGCCGGCGGACCGACTGTCATGTGCGTACGTCCCTGGATGATCCACGGACATGGGAATGGATGGGACGACGCATGTGAGATCTACGACTTCGCCAACAACGTTGTGAAGGGTGGGAAGCCGCTGCCGCGCCTGGGGAGGCCAAGAATCGACCCCCGCACTCGCATCGTGCAGACGAAGTACGGGGCATCGAGAGACTTCACCGAAGCCTGGGTCTACTACACAACGGCCGGCGGCAGACTAAAGGACCGGAAATGGGCGTTCATCAGGTGCAAGATCGGCGAGAGGGAACTGGTCGCTACCACGCCCCTGCCTGAGGGGACCAAGGCGTTCCTGGTCTACGTGTTCAAGGACGTCGGGGGCCACCGCAGCAATCACTCCGCTTCCGACTTGGTTGTGGTGTCGAGCCCTCCTCGATGAGCTACCCTGCGGGAGGGATGATCCGCTCAAGGTCGGGTTGAGCCTGCCTGTGGAGATCATCTGCCACTCTCATCTCCGCCACACCTCGAAGCAGCACTCGCAAAGCATCGCACGTGTCTCGTCCGCATGGCTCCAGTACCTGTCCACCCAGTCCATGAACTCCTTTGGGACATGCCCCTTCACCCACACCTTGGATTGGCGGACATGAGAACGGTCGGGCTGATGTGAGCCTTCTGATACTGCCCCGCGTAGACCCCGCCTCTTCCACTCCATCCACCGCACCTTCCTGCCCTTCGACCACTGATTCCGTGCGGCGGCTTTGTGGAACTCGGTTCTCATCCACTTGTCCCACTTGGTCCTCTTCACGTTGCTGACAGCGCGCTCTATCTCATCCTGCCATGCTGCCTCCATCGCCTTGCCTGCGAGTTCCTTCAGTTCCATTCTCACCGCCTCAGGCAGCCGTCTCCTTCAACTCCAGCGCCAGTCCTGCCCACGCATCACCTGCGATCTTGTCACACCGGGCACAGTAGACCCCGAGGAACTCGCCCTCGCCGTTCGCTCTCCCACACAGTCTGCATCTTCTCATCTTCTCCACCTCCTGCCCGCCTTCAGGCGAGCTCAGCTCGTTCGGTTGCTGAGCTCGCCATCGACGTGCCTACATCACCACCTCTTCTTCGACCCCGTTGCCGTTGCTGCTGCTCTGAGCCGTCTCCTCCTCGATGATCTTCTCGAAGGCCTTCTCGAGACACCAAATCGCGAGCGGGATCTCGTTTCTGCTGAAGCTCTGCGACGACTTCCAGTTGCCGTCTCGGTCTTTGTAGCGGCGAGTTACGCCGGCCTTCAGAACGGTCTTCATGGTGCCGTTCACGTTTATCTCGTTTTCCCACAGCGCGCAGCTCACTGCACCTGCTCGAAACCTAGCTAATGGTTGTCCTACCATTCTCTGTACCTCCGGGCTTACCCACCTTCAGGCGGTTCGCCCGATTCCGAGCGAACCGCCTGAGTGGAGGCACTATGTCCAGGGACGACCCGATACAGGTTCAGGTAGGGCTGCCTGTGTGACGCGCATCGTTCCCGCCCAGAAGCTAGCCACGCCCAGCGGCCTCGCTATGCAGGCCATATCAATGCCAGCACAGACGCGTCTATGTTGGCCTCCCCGACGGCATGACCGTCCGCCTGGGAGACCGACGAACCGTAGCGGGTCGAGGGACCACGCGCCACGCTCAGCCAGCCTTCGAGGCTGCTCTTCTTGGCGGCGTGATAGTCTTCCTCGACCCGTCGGCAAGGACGACCTTCACCACGCCGTCTGCCTTGACCGAGAAGCTCCTCCAGCCGGGCGCAAAGCTGTTGAGGCTTCTCATGAGGCCTGACCGGAACGGCTCGTCGGGGCCGTCGATGAGCAGCCAGAAGTCATCGAGCGCGTCCGAGACCCGTGACGACTGCGCGAAGTAGGTGTCGCCGCCGTCTTCGTAGCCGCCCAGGTGGAACCAGACCTCGGGAGCGTACACCCGCTGCCTCGCCGCCGGCGTCAGCGCCACGCGAGGTGTGTTCCCCCGGCCATGCAGCGTGGCCATGCACACAGGCGACGAGTATGCTTGGCCGTCACTGGTGTTGCACGTCACCTCCACTGAGTCGAAGCATTCGAGCCCGCCTTGGTCGACCGACAATGCGCCGATGCGCTTCCCAAGCTCCACATCCACCCTATCGATTGTCGCCAGCTTCGCCCAGCTGTAGCCATCGTAGCGGTCCGAGATCCAAACAGGGACGAATGGCCTCTCGGGCTTTCCGAGCGCCCCCAGAAGATGCGCGTTCGCCTCGGGATCCAGGCCGTCAGCGGCGATCGTCGGCGACAGCCGGTAGCACCTCGACAGCGGGAATCCCTTTGGCATCGTCACTGCTACGGGCTCCGGAGTGTCACCGCTCAGAAGCCCGACATCGAACTCAGGGGTTGCCTCGGGCAGTTCAACGCCAAGCTCCCTCGCTCGAAGGAAGTCTGCGTAGGGAAGCCGATGGTGGCCCTGCCGCTGGAAGTGCCGGAATCCCTCCACCTCCATGGCTGCCCCCAACTGCTTGAACGCCTCGTTCTCGACGAGTTGCGTTCTCGCAGGCAGCATCAGCCGTATGCTCGTCGGCTCCCCTGTCAACTCGACTAGGAAGCCCACAGAATGCTCGTTCATCGGTCGGCACTCGCAGCTCACAACTTGGCCATGGAAGTTGACCAGGACGTTGCCTGGGCAATGCCGCCTCCTCCAATAGTCGTGCCAGTCCTCCATCTGGTCGTGGCCCCTTGCCTCAATTCTGCACCCCAGTTGAGGATAGTGCTGAGCTGCCTTGGAGACGAAGCTCAGCTTCTCGCACTTCCTGCCATCCACTTTCACCTCCATACCACAGAAGACCGCATGCGGCTCGACCACCGAAAGCGTCCAGGGCTCATCGTCAAACTGCAGTTCCATTCCATCGACAGCCTCATCGTCGTAAACCACTGTGATGGCCTTCCCGAGCCAGCCATCCCCGTCAATGGTAGTCCTCATGCCTCTCGACCGAATCGTGACATTCTTCCCTGCCAGGCAGAAGATGCCGACCCCGGCAGGGTCTTCGCTCTGCTCGAACGCCGCGTCCCAGCCAGAGCCGCCCAAGTCGACAAGCTTCGCAAAGTCCTCGATTCCGCTGCCGTTGTCACGAACCGTCACAACCCCATCACTGTTGCTGATGACGACCTCAGTTGCACCTGCGCGCCGGGCGTTCTGCAGGATTTCGATGACCCTGCCATCCAGCGTTCCTGTGAACAGCCTCTCTGCCTTGGCCAGCAGGCGCGCGTTCACCTTCGCTTTGATCTTCCTCATGTTCGTACCTCCCACGGCTGCCCTTGCGACACCGTGCCACAAGGAACACGGTGTCGCATTGGCGTAGGCTTCGACGCCCTGGCAGAGGCGCGGCACGGTGCAGAGGCTGGGCCGGTTTCCCGTCGGAACCCGGCTTCGGCCCAGGAGGCTTGGGCACCGGCTTCTTGTCGAGGTAGAAGTCGAAGTACTTCGTTGTCTGCCCGGCCCCTTCGTTGCCAGCCCCGGCGGGTCGAACTCCTTCGACCAGCGTTCGAGCTTGGCTTTCAGCCGTGCAGCGACCTCGGGATGAGCAGCCACCAGGTTGCGCGTCTCCTCCTTGTCGGCATCGAGGTCGAACAGATGCTCTCGGTCTCCGCCCAGGAGGTACTTCCACTTGCCTTCCCGCACGGCGGCTTGCGCGACCCAGCGCCAGTAGAGGGCGTCGGCCGGAGCGCCCTTCCGCTCACCGCGCAGATACGGGATCAGGTTGACGCCGTCCAGCTTGGCATCGGACGGCAGACCGGCCAGCGCAGTGGCCGTTGCGGCTACGTCGAGTGAGATCACGGGGTGGTCGTAGACCCGGCCGCCGGGCAGCTTGCCCCCCCAGTACACGATGAACGGCACGCGAATGGCGCCCTCGGTCAGCATCCCCTTGTCCCTACTCCTCTTCTCCCGGCCGCTCAAGTGTCGTGCCGTGGTGAAGCGCGCCCTGGCCGAATCTGGCCTTGATGCGGTCAATGGTATCGGCGATGAGGCGCTGCTTCTCTTCCCTCTCGGCCGCGCCAGGTTCCTCGCCGAACAGCGTGAGTTGCCGCGGCCGCGCCTGGAAGCCAGAGACGCTGACCCCGATGAGGCGGATGCGCCGGCCCTTCAGCCCAACGCGCCCGAAGCTGGCGGACGCGAGCTCGTAGAGGCGCGCGGCTGCATCCAGAGGGCTCGCGACGGTCGTCGAGCGGGTGAGAGTGGTGAAGTCCTCGAAGCGGATCTTGGCAGTCACCGTCCGCCCTTGGAGGCCTGCTCTCCGGAGCCGGAAGGCCACGCCTTCGCAGAGCTTCATGAGAGTCGACGCAATCAGCAGAGGATCGTTGGTGTCCTGCTCGAAGGTATGCTCGCGACCGATGGACTTGGTCTCACTCTCGGTCTGGACCGGCCGGTCGTCACGGCCATGTGCGAGGTCGTGCAAGACTTCCCCTTGCTTGCCGAAGTGTCGAACGAGCTCCTCTCTGGGTCGTTCGGCAAGCTCGCCGATGGTTCGGACGCCGAGGTTCTCAAGGGCAGCCTGGGTACGCTTCCCGACACCCCAGAGCTTGCCGACCGGCAATGGCCGGAGGAAGGCCTCGACCTCGCGGGGCTCAACGATGACGATGCCGCGTGGCTTGCGCAGGTCCGAGGCGATCTTGGCGACCATCTTGCACGGCGCGATGCCGACAGAGGCGGTAAGCTGGGTCTCGCTCTCGATGCGTTCGCAAAGGCGTTCTGCCAGATCGCGCTTGGTGCCAAAGAGGTGGATGGAACCGCTGACATCCAAGAACGCCTCGTCAATGCTCACAGGCTCGAGGTCGGGAGTGAACTCCTCGAGGACCCCAAAGACCGCGTCAGAGGCTTGGGCATAGGCGTTCATCCGCACTGGCAGGAACACGGCGCCCGGGCAGCGTCGCCAAGCTTCACTGATGGGCATGGCGCTGCGGATGCCGAAGCGTCGGGCCTCGTAGGAGCATGTCGAGACGACGCCTCGGCCCTTGCCGCCCTTGGGGTCCGCGCCGACGACCACCGGCAGACCACGCAGCTCAGGGTGGTCGCGCTGTTCGACCGCCGCGAAGAAGGCGTCCATGTCAAGATGAACGATGACGCGTTCGGTCATGCCTGGCTCCGGACGGGCTGGCGATGGGTTCATTCTACAACCGGAGGGGCAGGCGGCAAGAGGACGGCAGGCCATGGGGGAAGCTGAGCCGCTCCTATGCGGTAGCCATGCTTCCGCCCTCAGCGTTGTCTCGCGGAAGCTGAACTCCTCTGCGAGGCCCACGCCCCATCAAACCCGCCACGCGCAAACTCCACCCCACGCGTTAACCGTACCTGCCAGCGGTCCGTCCCCCAGCCCCCGCCTCGCGCGGGACATCCTATCAACCCCGCCACGCACAAACTCCACCCCACGCGCAAACTGCACTGGGCGGCCTGGTCCCGCAAGCCGGCTCCCTGGCGGCGCCCCGGTCAAAGTCCCGTTCGGGACGTCCCGCCCCGCGTCCCGCATTACCCGGTCCGACTTCCTTTCCATATGGCAGGCAATTCCGAGCTCGACGCTGAACACCACTCGCGGGCCATCGCGAGCCCCATGGCCCACGAGCCACCGCCATGTCCCGCATGTCCCGCCGCCAGTGAGGTCGGGTAGACCCGGGTGGTCGCCCACCCGGGTCCCCCACAGAACCGGACGTGCAGAATTCCCGCATCCGGCTCCTCGGATCATGGCTTCGCTGCGCGACGGTAAGCGGAGTGGATAGCGACCGGCTTGGG
>JADHXT010000221.1 GCA_016782825.1 Candidatus Brocadiia bacterium
CTGTCGAAGTGGTCCATCCACTCGGTAGGCATCTTGTAAGCCCGGTGAGGGTCCCAGTAGTGCAGGTGCAGGAAGTAGTCGTCCTCTTCCCCGTTCTGCTCGAGCCACGGCAGCGCCACCGCGTTCACCTCGTCGGCGTTCTCGCCGCCGCCCTTGAGGGTGAATGTGTGCAGCTCCCGCCAGCCCGCGGCGAACCACCATGCCTGGTGTCTGTCGGCGAACGAAGAGAAACTGACGGTTCGGCAGCCGTTCGCGTGGAGGTGGCGCATGAACATCGGCGGCTTGTGCGTGTAGCGGAACTCACTGCCCGGGCCCCAGTGGGTGGCGACCCCGTTGTGGACTCCGAACCGGCCCGAGAACAGCGCCGCCCGCGACGGCATGCACGGGGCGTCCGAGGCGAAGCACCGGTTGAAGGTCAGCCCACTCCGGATGATCTCGTCGAGGTTCGGCGTGGTACACCGGTGGTACCCGAGCCCACTGAAGTGGTCCGGCCTCATGCAGTCCAGATCCAAGTAGACAATCCGCATTCCCCAAGGCCTCCCATAGGTCGGGCGTCTCGCGCGGCGCCGTGCGCTGTCTCCCTTCCACCCTCTCCCGAGAGGCCCTCCTCACTCCCACGCCGAAACCCTCGCCCCCGTGCCGCCACCTTGCTACCGGAGGCCTACACTGTGTCCCGTGACCGCGTCTCGTACAGCCTGTCCCGTCCCGTCTACCCCTCGCCCGCGAGCCTCGTTACGTCAGTCGACAGCGAGGGCAAGCCGAACATCATCACCCTCGGCGAGACCTTCAACCTGAGCATCCGCGAGCCCGTCATCGTGGGCATCGCCATGGCCCCAGAGCGCTACTCCCATACGCTCATATCAGAGCAGGGCGAGTTCGTCGTGAACCTGCCGCCCGCTGCCCTGATGTCGGAGGTGATGGCAGTGGGCTCCATGTCGGGCCGTGACCACGACAAGTTCGCCGAGATCGGCCTGACGCCATTGCCCGCGAAGCAGGTCAAGCCTCCGCTCATCGCCGAGTGTCCGGTGAGTATCGAGTGCCGCCTGCTCGACGTACAGACCATCGGCGACCACGACCTCTTCCAGGGAGAGGTGCTGGAGCACCACGTCGATCCGGCGGTCCTGGGGGAGAACGGCAGTTTTGACCCCGCCAAGCTCAGCACCATCTGCCTGGCCGGCGGCCATTTCTTCGACCTGGGCGAGCACATCCGGAACTGGAAGTAGCCGACGCAGGACCGAGAGCGCCGATGGGAGAAGACGAGCCCAATATGGCAAGCAAGGCGTACGACACCTTTGAGGACCAGCGGAAGGCCGGTCGGAAGCGACTGCGCGAGGGGGCTCAGCTCATCGGCGACCCGCCTCGCGGGAAGCAGTACCGGGGCGGTATGTATCTGTTGGGGTATGCTGTAGAGTGCGCCCTCAAGAGCGTGATCATGGGCCGCCTGGGAGCGCACACGCTGGCCGAGGCTGAAGGGCGCTACGCCGCCCGCCACAAGACCGAGATCAGCTTGACCAGAGGGCACGACCTCGAAGCGTTGGCGAGCATTGCCGAGACGCTTGGGGTCACCGTTGGGCCAGACACCGAGTTGCTTCGGGCCCGGAGCGAGGCATTCCGCTGGAAGGTCGATTGGCGGTATATGCACTACGAGCCCCGACAGGGCGAGAGTAGTGCCATTCACTTCCGAGACCAGGTCACAGTCTACTACGACTGGCTGACGTCTCAGTTAGAATGAGGAGACCTACATGGTCCGCAACACAAAACAGGCCGACGAGACGCTCATGGCTCGCGTGCGGGCCGTCTACGGGGCGGAGTTCCCGAATGCTCTGGTCGACGTATCCCCGGGGTACGCGGACCACATCCATGTGATACTGGTTTCCCGCGAGTTCGACGATATGCCTGAGGCTGAGAAACAGTCTGTGCTGTGGCGAATTGCCGAGCAGGAGTTGGGCGATGATCGGCAGCTCATTTCACTCATGCTCGCATACAGCCCGGATGAACTCAAATAGCCGGTACGGTCCCCAGCCAGCCCGACGGCGACAACAGCCACCAATGGAGTCAATACCATGAGGACCATCCTCCTGTCGTCGTCGCTGATACTGCTACTGCTGCCGGTGGCCTCCGCCCAGGACAACGACGCCGCAGACGTGAAGGCCGCCATGGAGAAGATCACGGTGGCCTGGGACGCGCGGGACGTCGAAGCGCTGAAGGTGCTTTTCCACGACCCGACGGTCATGTGCTTTGCCCCGGCGCAAATCGCCGACCTCGCAGGGATCATCGAGATCGCAGAGGGCCGGCCACCCGAGCCCGGCGCCGAGAGTCTCGGAGAGTATGAGCCGGAGATCATCGGCAATGTCGCCCTGTGCATCGCGCCGAACACGCTGGCCGCCAACGAAGCCGCGGGGCGGGAAGCCTTCGACAAGGTGAAGATCGCCGCGGTGCTACTCAAGACCGGCGATGCGTGGCAATCGGTGGTCGCCGCTAACATCTGGGAGGCAGACGCGATGGCCGAATGGGTCGGCGAGCAGCAGGGCGCCCAGGTCAAGGCTCTGCAGCAGATGGCGACCACGGCCTGGGAGGATGCCGGCGGGAAGTTCAAGGCCGCCGCCCCCGAGGGCACCACCGACTGGGCGAAGTTCGGGGACCTCTGCCACGACCAGTGCATCCTCATGGGGCCGATGGGCCCCGGAGGCTCCATGTCGGCGGCCCTGATGAAGCCCCTCCTTGACGCCGGGGACCTCCCGCCCATCACCATCACGCCCACCGACGACCCCGAGACGCTCACCGAGACCGGCCTTGGCGTCGTCGTGACCGCCTACAACGCCGATGCAACCGCGGGCGGCGAGGTCACCCCCTGCCGGATGATCGACATCCGCGTCTTCCTCCCTATGGAGAACGCGTGGAAGTACGTGCTCTTCGCGGGCATCCCCGTGGAGCAGTAGTCGCCGGACGAAGTCGCGAGGGGCCCATGGAGCCCAATAGGCCGAGCAACCTACCACAGGAGACCAAACTCGATGGGTACGCACTGTTTGTCCGTCTGCCTGGGCCTCGGAGTTGCTACGGTGGCTCTCATCGGGTGCCGTTGCGATGCCGCTGATGGACTCCGACCGGTGCCCTTCCCGACCGTGAAGGTGGACGACGGCTTCTGGGTTGCCAGGCACATGGTCTACCGCGCGCAGACCATCCCCCACTCGTGGCAGTATGTGCAGAGGGAGATCGAGGACAACGAGATCGCCGCCGGGTGGCTTAAGGCCGAGCGCGGACAGGACACGCCGTGGAACCAGGCCAACCTACACAAGGTCCTGGAGACCTGCGCATATGCCATCGCCCAGCAACCAGACCCCGAGCTCGACGCGAAGCTCGACTACATCATCTCAGCCATCGCGGGTGCCCAGCAACCCGACGGCTACGTGAATGCCCTCATCACAGTGAGGGACATGACGCCCTGGGCTAACCTGGACGGCCAGCACGATGGGTACGTGGCGGGGCACCTCATCGAGGCGGCCGTCGCGCACCACCTCGCTACAGGCGAGCCCTCCTTCATCGAGGTCGCCTGCCGGCTGGCCGACCACATCCACGATCGCTTCATCCCGCAGGGCCACGAGGGCGTGGGCGGCCACGCAGAGCTGGAGCTTGCCCTGGTCCGCCTGTACCGAGTGACCGGCGAGGCCCGCTACCTCGAGCTGGCCCGGGAGTGGATAGAGCGCCGAGGGCGACCGTGGGCCTACTCCAGCGACACGCCCCGCGCCTACTTCATGGACCACCTCCCAATACGCGAGGCGCCCGAGCTCACTGGCCACGCGGTGCGGACCATGTTCTACCTTACAGGTGTTGCGGGCGTCGCCAGCGAGATGGGCGATGACAGCCTTGCCGAGGCCGCGCGGCGACTCTGGCGGAGCACGACCGAGCGCAAGATGTACGTGACCGGCTCCGTGGGGTCACAACCGGAGAACGAGGGCTTCGGCCCAGACTACGAGCTGCCGAATGACGGCTACTGCGAGTCATGCGCAGCTTGCGGCCTCGCCTATTTCGCCCACGAGATGTTCCTGCTTGACGGCCGGTCGGGGAGCATCGACGTGCTGGAGCGCGTGCTGTACAACGCCGCCCTGCACGGCATCTCTTTGGACGGCACAACAACCTACTACCGCAACCCCCTCACCGACGCCGAGCACCCTCGCGACAACTGCTGGGTCTGCTGCCCACCGTGCCTGTCACGGACGCTGCTCCGCGTGCCCGACTACATCTACGCACGTACCGACCGCCAGCTATACGTGAACCTGTACGTGGGCGGCGCCGTCACATTGAGCCTCGGGGACCGTATGCTGACCGTTTCGCAGACCACCGACTATCCCTGGTCCGGACATGTCCGCATCGCTGTCGATCCAGACTCCCCAGTCCGTTTCCCCCTCCACCTGCGCGTGCCCGGGTGGGCGAGGTCGGCAACCGTCGCCGTGAACGGCAAGCCACTCAAGTGCCCGACGCCGATCGACGGCTATGTCTTCCTTGACCGCAAGTGGCGAGCCGGCGATACAGTGGACCTTGAGTTCCCAATGCCCGTCGAGCGCCTGACGGCGCACCCGAGCGTGGAGGCCGACCGCGGCCTGGTCGCGCTGCAGCGCGGGCCTCTTGTCTACGGCTTCGAGGCGCTGGACAACGAAGGCAGCCTGGACATCACGCTGCCCGAGGACGCGGCCTTCCAGCCGGAGCCTCGACCCGACCTGCTCGGCGGCGTCACGGCGCTTGCAGGCACGGCGAGCGATGGCCGCCGTCTGGTCGCGGTGCCCTTCTACTCCCTCGCGAACCGGGGCCTGTCCAGTCAGATCGTCTGGGTACGTCAGGCCGGTCTCGCGGTAGACAATGCCGGCTGGGAGGGCCGCCTCTATCGGCCGCTGCCTCTCGCGGCGGCCAGAGGCGAGTAACCTACGTAGTGCTCGCCAACCAGCGACGAGGACCCTCGGCCCGCACTTGCCCCACCACGCCCTCGACGGTACAATGCGCCCCGGCGGACTACCCACAAAGTGGGCACTCTGTCCGCCTCCGGGCGTTGAACCATTAGGCGCCTGGGAAAAACACGAACGGGAGAGCTCCTTAGCTATGAAGCGACTCTTCGCGCCGGCTCTATTGCTGCTGATTCTCGCAGCAACCACGATGGCCCTTGCCGACGACTGGCCGCGGTTCTGGGGACCCACAGCCAACGGGAAGGCCCCGGACACGGGCATCAACAAGGACTGGGGCGCCAAGCCGCCGGCCGTCCTCTGGCAGACCAACCTCACCGACGACGGCTATGCGGGCCCCAGCGTCGCCGATGGGAAGGTCTTCATTATCGACCACAAGGGCGCCGAGGACGTGGTCCGCGCCATCGACTTCGAGACAGGCCAGGACTTGTGGTCCTTTGCCTACGCCGACCCCGGCGGCGCCAACTACGGCTATGCCCACTCGACGCCCTGCTACGACAACGGGACGCTCTACACGCTCGGCAGGAAGGGCCAATTGCACGCGCTCAATGCCGAGGACGGCCAGGTGCTTTGGTCGCTGAATCTCGTCCAGAACCTCGGGGGCCAGGTGCCGACCTGGAATTACGCGTCCTCCCCCATCGTCGACGGTGACCGTCTGGTGGTGCTGCCCGGCGGCGCCAACAATGTGGCCGTGCTGAACAAGGAGACCGGCGAGACCATCTGGGCCGGCGGGGGGGCATTCCCCGCGGGCTACGCGACCCCGGCCATAGCCACCATCAACGGTGTGAAGCAGTACGTGGTCTTCGCCGGCAACGCGCTCACCGGAGTGAGCGCCGAGGACGGCACGCTCCTCTGGCAGGTCCCCTGGGAGACCCGCCACGGGGTGAACTCCGCCGTGCCCATCGTCGAGGGCGAGTTCGTCTTCGCCAGCAGCGGCTACGCCTTCGGCTGCGGCGTCTTCCAGATCACGGCCAACGGACCCCAGCAGGTGTGGTTCAACAAGGCGATGCAGATGCACTTCAACTCGCCCGTGTACCATGAGGGCTACATCTACGGCACGACCGACCCGGGCGACCTTGTCTGCGTGGCCCCGCGTGACGGCACGGTCATCTGGCGTCAGGGCGGCTTTGAGAAGGGCGGGATCGTGGTCGTGGACGGGACGATCATCGCCCTCAACGGGGGCGGCGGCGACCTCATCATGGTCGAGGCCTCCACCGACGGCTACAAGGAGCTCGGCCGGATCAAACCACTCGGCGACCAGAGCTGGACGGCGCCGGTCGTCGCCGACGGGAAGCTGCTCATCCGAAACAAGGCCGTCCTCGCCTGCTTCGACCTCATGTAGGAGCCGACCGCACAACCACGCGCG
>JADHXT010000007.1 GCA_016782825.1 Candidatus Brocadiia bacterium
TGAGCTGTGTGGCGCCCAGTGCGGAGTTGCCCAGCAACGTCACCGCCGCCGACTGCGGCGTGAGCGGCGGCAGGATGAACACCAGCCCGCCCTCGACCACCAGCCGCGACAGTCCGAGGAATCCCACGTAGGCCGCCGCCAGGAACAGCACGGCCGTGCCCGGCTGCATCCCCAGCCGCCACAGCCACAGCGTCATGAACGCCGACGCGCCGATCAGCCCGAACACCGCCGTGCGTGCCGAGAGCAGCTCGCCGCTGTCGTCCAGACACGGGTCGGCGGGCCGCCACGCCTTGCGCCACACGGCCGCCAGATGCCACCGCGCGGTCCACAGGCCGAAGGCCACCATCACCACCATCGCCCCGTAGCTCTGCCAGCCGAGAGCGGGACGCGAGGCGTCGAAGTAACGCACCTTGAGATGACTCCGCACCGCGAACCCGAACTGGTTGAACAGCCCTTCCTCCACCACGCCCAACAGCACGAACACCCACAGGCTCAGGCTCACCTCGGCCTTCAGAAAGAAGGCGATGCAGAACATGGGCCAGTAGAGCTGAAGCGGGATGGCCGGGAAGTCGCGGCCGAACTTCACCGCCGCGAATTCGCTGGGGATCGCCGGCCAGTCCTTCACGAAGTAGCCCACGCCGTTCCACACCAGCGTACCGCACGCCAGGCTGAAGCCGAGCCAGAACAGCCCCGAGCGCGACAGCCGCGGCCGCCGCTCGTCCCGGCGGATGAAGGCCAGCGCCATCTCCGCCAGCGGGTAGGCCAGCCGCTCGTTGTCCATCCACTGCCGCCGCAGGATGGCGATGAGGCAGAAGCACGCGAACCACCCTGCGCCCAGGAACAGCAGCCACCACGTGAGCGGCGCCACCCACACCTGCCACGGGATCGCTTCGCCCGGCGGCAGGCCCTCGTAGAACCACCGCAGCGGCTGGCCCCCCTCCAGCACCGCCCAGCGCGGCAGGTGGGGCAAGAACACCTCCGCCCAGCGGTTCTCCGGGCTCGCCAGGTAGTGGGGGGCGCTGATGATGTTCAGCAGCTTGCCGGCCACGCCGTGGGTGGGCATGGCACTGGCTACGGCGACCATGACGAACACCACCGCCAGCTCGCCCTCGCCAAGAGCCCAACTCCGCCGCACGGCGCCGACGAGCCAGTTGGCCGTCAGCAGCACGACGAAGAAGCCGATGCCCAAACCCACGGGGAAGTAGCTGGTGGCCAGATACTGGCTTTCGAGCACGAAGCCCACGAAGGGCGCCGCCACGTTCAGGCCGACCACCAAAGCGAAGCCGATGAGCAGAGAGCGGAGGGTGAATGCCTTGCGCACGTGGGGCTCCCCGGGGCGCGTCCGCCAGTGGGCCTTGTGGGTGTGGACCGCACAGACCGAGCAGCGGTGAGCGTAGAGGAATCCGCGTGCACTGTCAAACGGTGCTCGGGCACCAGGAGGATGCGGGTCTCCGCGCGTCAGCTATCCGGATAAGCGCTTATCCGGACAAGCCCCCCGGAGCTGGAGGGACGGTTGATCCCTCACCCCATCGCCGCTATCATCTACCCACGCCTCCCAAGGAGACCACATGGCACGGCCCGACCGCCCCAACATCGTGTGGCTACTCACCGACCACCACGTGTTCGCCCACCACTACTTCCTGCCCGGCCCGCGGCCCGTGCTCCCCACCTACGAGCGCCTGGCCCGCGAAGGCGTGGCTTTCACCAACGCCTACGCCGTCTGCCCTTTGTGCACGCCGGCCCGCGCCTCCATGCTCACCGGCGTCTACCCCCATCGCCACGAGATGGTGATGAACAACGGCGACTGCGGCTCGCGCCTCGACTTCGAGCCCGACGCCCGCCTCTTCAGCCACTACATGAACGACGCCGGCTACCGCTGCGGCTACTTCGGCAAGTGGCACGTCGGCGACGAGCGGGGCCCGCTCGACTACGGCTTCGAGGGCTGGTCGCAGCTCGGCTACGGCCACCCCTACTGGGACGACGACTACGCCGCCTACCTCGACGAGCTCGGCCTGCCTCAGGCCACCGTGGACGTGGAGTGGCACTTCGCCGACCCCGCCCGCATCGGCAAAGGCATCCGCCTCAAGGACGAGCCCAACTGGCACCAGCGGATGGAATGCGCCGGCCGCCTCACCACCCCCGTCGAAACCCACGAAGCCTACTACCTCGCCCATCGCGCCAGCCAGTGGCTCGAATGCATGGCCAAAGATAGCGACCCCTTCTGCCTCCGCGTGGACGTCTGGGGACCCCACCAGCCCTACTGGGTGGCCGAGCCCTTCGCAGGCACCATCGAACCCCGCGACATCCCCGAGTATCCCAGCTTCGCCCACGACCTCGCCGACCGGCCCGAGCAGCACCGCCGCTTCGCCAAGTCGCGCCGCGAACACAGCGTGGCCAAGACGTGGGAGGACTGGCAGCCCGTCGTCGCTCGCAGCTACGAGCACGCCACCCAGGTGGACGCCGCTCTCGGCCGCGTGCTCGACACCCTCGACCGCCTCGGCCTGGCCGACAACACCCTCGTCTTCTACACCGCCGACCACGGCGACGCCATCGGCAGCCACGGCGGCGTGTTCGACAAAGACTCTCTCATGGTCGAGGAGACCGAACGCATCCCCCTCGCGGTCCGCTGGCAGGGACGAGCGCCTGCCGGCGTCCAGACCCGCCGCCTCGCCACCCACATGGACCTCGTGCCCACGCTCCTCGACGCCGGCGGCGCCCAGATGCCTCAGCCCCTCGACGGCCGCAGCCTCGTCCCGCTCGTCCAACACCCGCACGACACACCCTGGCCCGACGATCTGCTGTGCCAGCATCACGGCCACGGCCACCCGTGTCTCCAGCGCATGGTGCGCTGCGGCCCCTACAAGTACGTGGCCCACCTCGACGACCTCGACGAGCTGTACGACCTACGACAGGACCCCTATGAACTCCGCAACTGCATCGCCGACCCCTCCCTGGCCGACGTGCGGAAGGACATGCAGGAGCGACTCCGCCGGCTCACCGCCGAATGCGACGACAATGCACCCGACGTGCAGCGTCTTTGCCAGCAACTCGACTGAGAGGCCACTGCCCCTCGCGGCGCGCCGTGCGATACGCCGGTTCGTGTACAATGGCCGTAGACCTGTCATTCGCTGCGCCATGGAAAGGCCCGCCATGACCCGACGCCTGCTCACCGCGCTCCTTCTCCTCGCCTGCACCGCCCACGCTGCCGAGATGCGGCAGTGGACGCCCCGCTACAAGTCCCTCCCGCCCGTGTGGGACCGCGAGGCCCGACGCAAGCACAACATCGGCAAGGTGGACACCCTCGGCTTCGTCAGCGGCAAGCCCTTCCGTGCCCGTTTCCTCCGCACCCAGGGATTCCAGAACGAGCGCAGCAAGCAGATGGTGGTGCTCGAACTCGACGACGGCCGCACCCGCGGCTGGCCCGTCCTCTCCTTCAGCGACGCCGACCAGGCCTACGTGGAGCGCGTCAGCACCACCCCGCAGGGCAAGAAAGCGCAAGAGAAGGACTACGAGTTGGAGTGGCAGGACTACGACGCCGAGAAGGACAAGGATCACGTGAACGTCCACGGCACCCGCCACTTCGCCTTCTGGTGGGGCAACACCACCGACGGCAGCGGCAAGGTGTGGGCGCAGGACGCGATGCGCGAGATGAACTTCCGCTACTACGAGGCCATGTGGGACTACTACGCCGACCGCGTGAAGGCCCCCATGCCCATGGCCGACGCCGACAAGCCGCGGAAGATCAACGTCTACATCACTGGCACCGGCCTGCCCAAGCACAAGGAAGGTTGGGCCTTCGGCGCCAAGGCCATCGTCATCCACCCCAACGCCATGCTCGAAGGCTCATCGGTCATCCCCCACGAGTTTGGCCACTGCCTCCAGTTCTACTCCGGCGGCTTCCGCAACAGCCCCTACGTGGGCTGGTTCTGGGAATGCCACGCCAACTGGCACTGCCACCAGTTCATCCCCAGCTACCCGCCCGTCCTCGGCTGGTACTACAACCGCAAGCACTACGAGCTCAGCTCCACCCGCATGAACTACGGCTCGTGGCCCTTCCTCCAGTACATGCACGAGAACCCCAAGTTCCCACCCGGCTTCTGCTACCGCATCTGGAAGGAAAACCGCAAGAACGACCTCGACCAGAGCATCGAGAACCCCTTCCAGACCCTCATGCGAGTCGGCACGGAGCTCGGCATCTACGAAGGCGACGGCGTGAAAGGCTTCGGCGACACCATCGGCGAGATGGCCGCGCGGCTCGTGACCATGGACTTCGTGTACCAGCAGACCTACCTGGACAACATCCACGTCCACCGTGGCGCCCACTGGTTCATGCCCTTCCGCACCGTGCTCGAGCCCGTGCCCGACCGGCCCGGCTGGTATCGCCCGCCCTACGCCTTCGCCCCCGCACAGTACGGCGTGAACATCATCGACCTCGTTCCCGACGAAGGCAGCCCCTTCCTCGCCATCGACCTGAAAGGCATCGTGGACGAGGCCCAGCACTCCGACTGGCGCGCCACCATCGTGCTCATCGACGAACAGGGCCGCGCACGCTACAGCCGCATGTGGAACGCCGGCAAGTGTACTATCGTGCGCCGGCCCACCGAGCGCCGCGCCGCCCTTGCCATCGCCGCCACGCCGTCCCAGTACACCCCGCTCCGCTTCCGCATGGGCTACCACGTGAAATGCCGCTACCCCTACGAAGTGGCCTTCGGCGGCTGCGCGCCGGCCGACCGCGACGTGTGGCACCCCACGCACAAAGGCATCGCCGGCAAGCACTATCGCAACGGCGGTGGCTTCGTCGCCAAGACGGCTCACGTGGACGCCACGGCCTACGTAGGCACCGACGCCCAAGTGCTCGACGCGGCCAAAGTGACCGGCAACGCCCGCATCGAGGACCACGCCGTCGTCCGCGGCCGCGCGCAGGTGGCCGACCACGCCATCGTAAGCGGCTGGGCCATCGTGGAAGACCGCGCGAAGGTGAGCGGCTACGCCCGCGTCCGCGACCGCGCGCGGATCGTCGACGACGTGCACGTCGCCGAAAACGCCCGCGTGCTCGAGTTCGCTAAGATCAAGGGCGTCGCCACCGTGCAGGGTCACGCCATCATCAAAGGCTTCGCCGATGTGAACAATCGCCGGAACGACCCCGCCAAGGGCGAGCCCCCACGCCGCATCATCGGCGGCAGCGCCATCGTCGGCCGCGACGCCGAATACCACGGCCAGCCGCAGCCCGTCCTCTACGGCCGCATGTACTCCTACACCACCGAGCGGCAGATCAACGAGAACGTCGACGGCCACTACCTGTACGCCAACTGGACCTTCGACCAGTCCAGCTCCGCCTTCGCCCTCGACGCCTGGGAATACAACGACGGCTTCCTCCGCGGCAAGCCCACCTACACCACCGACGGCGACCGCAAGGTGCTCGCCTTCGACGGCACCAACGACTACGTGCTCGTAGGCAACGACTGCGCCGACTGGCGCGACGTGACCATCGACCTGCTGGTGAAGTGGACGGGCAGCAGGGCAGGTCAGCGCCTGCTTGACTTTGGCACCGCGCCCGACCATTGCATGTACCTCACGCCCAAAGACGCCGACGGCAAGCTTGCGTTCGCCATCGTCCACGACGGCAAGACGCAACAACTGCGCGCCGACGCGCCGCTCCCGGCGAACCAGTGGGCCCGCATCCGCCTCGAACTCAAGGGCGACACCGGCACCCTCTACCGCGACGGCAAGCCGGTGGCCACGGCGCCCATCACCCTCGACCCCGAAATGCTGCGGGCCACGGAATGCACCCTCGGCCGAGGTCGCTTCGCGGGCTCGTTCTTCAAGGGCATGCTCGACCACGTGCGTATCTACAGTCGCGTGGTCGACGGCTTCGACGCATTGCCCGAGCCCCCGCCGTGCGAGAGCAGGTGAGGAAAGCGCGCGAGCAGATACGCTAGCCTGCCGCCTCATGCCCGTGCGGGATGCGGCGCGTCCATGGCCAGGATCTGGTCGATGATGCGCTGGGCCGTGGCCTCGAGCTCCGCTGCCGCGCGTCGCACCTCATCCACATCGCCGAGCGCTTTGGCCACGCGGCCGAGGCGGGACATGTTGCCAAAGAGCAACCTGTAGAGCGGCACACGCAGGCGGCGGCGTCCCAGCGGCGGTCGCAGACTGCGCGCGCCCCACGGCACCTCGATCTGGATGAAGGCGCCAAAAGCCCGTAGCAGCTCGGCATACTGGCGGAGCGCCTGCTGCGGGATTTCGTTCAGCACGCCGCCGTCGAGCACACCGAGGCGCGTCAGCAACGCGCCGATGGCGGGCTGGGGATACACCACGTCGAAGAAGAGCCGCATGGGCTTGTCCACGGCGCTGCGCAACTCGCACAGGTCGCCGCTGAGGCACAGGTAGAGCAGCTCGATGGCATCGGCGAAGTGGGTGAGCCCGAAATGCTTCGCGGTGAGCATCCCCACCCGCTGGTCGTCGTGCCAAGCGGCCTGGAACACCTGGCGCCCGAGGTTGTAGAGCACCTCGTCGGTGCGGCGCCCGTCGCCGGCCATGGCCGCCACGTGGCGCCGGAACTGCGATAGCCGCAGGTGGTATGTCTCGTGTCCCATGTGCATGAGCGGCACGAAGCGCTCGTCGAGCATGGGGTAGCCGGGGCTGCGGTAGTAGTCTTCCACGATCAAGCTGTATTCCGACCAGTAGTCGCGGTGCACGCGGCACAGGTAGTAGGCCGGCATGCGCGAGTCGAGCTGTCGGACGGCCAGCTTGATGTCCCAGCCCACGCCGCGGACGGCGGCCTGAAGCGCGGCCTGGTCGGTGAGCGAGGCCTCGCAGGTGTGGTAGTTGCCGGCGATGCGGAGGGGCTCGCCGAGGGTTTTCGCCACCGTCGTCAGGTCGCCCACGTGGCCGCCCTCGGTCTCCAGCCGCCGCCGCATCGAGTCGTACGCGTGCAACTGCTGGATGAGCGGCGCCAGGGCATCCTGGGGGTCGACGTAGCGGATGGGGGCGGCAAACACGTAGCTCGAGCCTGTTGATGTGGGTGTGGACATGGGGCCTCCTGTCCTATCCAATCTCATTCAGCGCCGTGCGAGCAGGTCGTGCCGCTCTTTCATGCATCGTGCCACGTAGGTGCCGATGCGCTCGGCCACGGCGGCGCTGTTGGTGAGCTCGGCCTCGGGCACGGCGATCACCTTCTCGAGCAGGTCCTCGAAGTTCGTCTCGCCGTCCACGCCCAGGGCCACCAGGGTGGCGTGAAGCTTGTTGGGGTGCTGGTCGTAGGTGGCTTCGAACACGGCCTGCACTTCTTGCTCGCCGCTGCGCTCCTTGCCGAAGCTCTGGTTCCACTCGCAGTCGGAGATCAGGATCAGGTAGACCATCCGGCCCCGTGCGACACGGAAGGCTTCGTCCATCAGAAAGGCCAGCGACAGCGCGTCCGACTGCACGCCGGTGCCCGTGTTGGGGAGGGTCACAACGGCGCGTGCGGCCTCCGTCCGCGGGATGGCCGGGGTCTTTTGCGGATGGTAGATCCACTGGACCAGAGGGCCGGTCACCCCGCGCCGCACGCTGCCGCTGTGATAGAGCGCCGCCAGCACCTGCACCTGGCTCTTGGCCGTGGAGGTGAGCCACGCCGTGGCCAGCACCTTCACCATCTGCATCTGCCGTTCGTCCAGCGAGCCCGAGCCGTCGCAGGCGATCAGCAGCAGGGGGCGGCCGCGCCGGTCGGCATGTTCCTCGATGCGGTGGCGCTTGTAGACCACGTCCGAGAAGGCGGCCATGGCCAGCCGTGCGGGGTCGAGGGTGCCGCTGGAGCGCAGATGGGTGGTAACGGGCCGTTCCTCCACGTTGGGGTAGAGGGTGCGCCGCAGTGCCTCGGCCACGTCGGCCGACTGGTCGAGCAGCTTGTCGCAGGCCGCGATGTCCTCCGAAGGCTCCACGGCCCGGTCGAATATCTCGCCCCCCGCCATGCGGTCGCCGTCCAACTGGATGCTCACTTCGTGGCCGTCGGTGGGGCTTCCCTCGATGGGGCCCGTGCAGAAGTCCATGGCCCGAAGCATGTGTGTCAGGAGGTCTTGCCGCATGTCCTCCCACTCGCTTTTCTGGCCGCTGGCCGCGTTGACGGCTGCCGAGAATTGCTGGAGCGCGGCGTTCATGGCGGCTTGGGCTTTCTCGTCGTCCTTCGCGGAGCCCTCGCTATCCGACGCGGCATCCTTGAGCGCGCGAACCGCCTGTTCCATGGGCGAGGGCTCGTCGAAGAGCGCCGGCGGGTTCGGCCCATCGAGGGGCGCGATGGCTTCGTTGTCGGCAGGCTTGTCGTCCTGTCCGCCGAACCGGTATTGCCCGCCCTCGGGCACAGGCCCGGCCCCACCCGGCACGCGAGGCGCCGGCAACTCGTCAGCGGCTTTGGGACGCGGCAGGTAGTCGGCGAGCGCCCGGCACGCCGTGCGCACCCAGGCGGCGCCGATGTCGAGCATGGCCTCGGGCGACGCCGAGGCGAGGGCATCGAAGTAGCGCTGGCTCACGGCGTCGAGGTCGTCCAGGATGCTGCGGGTCATGGGGTGGAGCGTTCCGGTGCGCCAGTCGGGCAGGATGTCGCCGTAGAGGATCACGGCCTTGATGATCTCGGGCAGCGAGCGGAACTTCATGTTCTGCTGCGAGGCCGAGAAGAGGGTGTAGATGTCCACACAGCCCAGGGAGCCGGCGCGAACGAGGTCGGCGAGCAGGAGGCGCGTCTGCACGTTGCGGGCCACACACGTGGCGAGCTTGCGGTAGAGGTCGGGGTCGGCGTCCACGTGGTCTCGAGCGGCGGGGTCTCTCAGGTAGCCTGCCATGCGCTGGAGCAACACGCGGTCGGACGCGTGGCCCTGAAACTCGAGGTAGGCGGTGAGGCCGATGGCCGCATGCACGGCGAGCGCCGTGGGGTAGCTGGTGTAGCACGGGCTGAGCTGCGGCTTGGTCTTCGGCTGGTACGCCCCGCCCTGGGTGGCGACGCCGGCCAGATGTGCCGCCACTTGCTGGGCCTGGCGGCGCACCTTGTCGAACATGCGTTGGGCCGTGATGCGCGAGTAGTAGTCCAGCTCGCGCTTGAACGCGTCGAGGTAGCTGGTGCCCGCCCAATCGGCCTTGGCGCGGCGTCGGGCGAGGCCGTAGAGCGGCCTGTGCCCGTCGTCGTGGCGGGGGCTGGCGTTGCGCGTTTTCTTCCCTTTCTTCTTGCGCCAGAGCCGCATCAGAAGAGCCCTCCGCCGCTGGTGGGGTCGTCGTCCTGCTCGCCCTGGAGGCCGAATACTTCGTTGAAGACGCCCGAGACGAGCTTCTGGTCGTCGGGGCTGGCGTTGCCGAGCAGCGTGGCCCGGGCCACCTGCTGAAGGCTCAGGTGGGGCAGTGCGGTCAGGAGACGCAACAGCGCCAGGTAGCCATAGATCGTGGGCGGCGGCACCGACTGGAGGCTGCCTTCGGAGCGATGGAGCCGCACGGCCTGTCCCAGCCGCACCACCTTCACGAGCACCTCGTCGTCCACCGTCGCCACCTCGCCCTCGGCCATGAGCCGCCGGAGCACTTCCGCCTCCTGCTCGGCCGACAGGTAGCCCACCGTGAGGTTCACATCGAATCGGCGCCGCACCGCGTCGTCGAACGTCACCAGGGTGTGGACGGCATCGCCCTCGGCCTGGTAGTTGCTGTCGGCCACCCAGGCCACCCCCCGCGTATCCACCACACGCCCGTCGGGCAGCACCACTCGGCCCTTGCTCATCAGGTCGAGCAAGCCACCCTGCACGCTCGCCGAATGGACTCGGCCGATCTCCCGCACCCACACCAGGTGCCGCACATCATCGGTCGATGCCGAGGCCTCGAGCAGCGCGCGCACCAGCGTGCTGTCCTCGTCGTAGGTGCAGCCGTCGCGTAGCGCCCGGCGATAGAACAGCTCGCCCGGCGACTCAAACGTGGCCATCTCCACCGGGTAGAGCCGCAGCGGCTTGGGCTCAAAGCCCAGGCCCGTGCAGATGCACTCGAAGTTACGCGGCACGAAGTGCAGCGCTTCGATCAGCGACGTCTTCGCGCTGCCGGTGGGCCCGCTGATGTGGGCGAATGCGCCGAGGACGATCGACGCGACAAGGATCTCGAGCTTCTCCTTGGGGATGAAGAGCGCATTGGTGCCCTCCACCGGGAGCAGCTCGATGAGATCCGTGGGCCCGGCCCGCTGGAACTCCGCCGCGTCGTCCACACGAAACACCTGATGCGACATAGATCATGCCTCCTTCTTACTCTGGCTGGATCGTCAGCCTGCCGTCAGGCCCCATTGACACCCGCAGCACCGGCTGCGTGAGGCCCTTCAATGCGTGCCGCGCGGCATCCATACCTTCCGCGGCCAACGCGCGGCCGTGCTCGAGCAGCACGCGGGCGCCGAAGGACAGTGTGCTCGTGTCCATGGACGCCACGATTTGCTCGCCCACGCCGGCCTCGATGGTGATGTCGCCTACCTCGAGGCCCAGACGTTCCGCCGCCGAGCTTACGGCTGCCCGCACGGCGCGCTCCACGATGGCCGCCAGGGCCGGGCCGTCGAGCGGCTCGAACAGGATCGGCGTGCCCACGCGGCTGAGGAAGGCGCCCGACAGCACCCGCTTGATCTCCGCCATGACGTCCTCACCCACGTCGCGGCGTGACGGCGCTCCACAGAAACCCACGCGGGAGCGCACGAACTCGTCCATGCCATCCGGCAAGTTCATCGTAAAGACAAACAGCACGTTGCAGCACGAGAACATGGCCCCCGCGGCGCTTTGGCCCTGCCCCGTCTCCAACACCTGGAGGAACAGGTCGCCCAGGGCCGAGCGCACCGACGGCACGGCGTGGTCCAGGTCGCTCACCTCGATGACCGCGCCGCGATGGTGCTTGGCGGCCTGCTCGAGCCGGCCGCTCTGGTACGACCCGACGATACCACGGCCACTGCCGAGAAGCTGAGCCGCCGCCGTGTAGTAGTCCGGCATGCTCGCGGCATCGATGTTGATGTACGGCACACCGAGCGCGCGTGCGATGAGCAAGGTGCTCTCGGACTTGCCGGTGCCAGGTGTGCCCTGCGCGCAGTAGCGCAGCGGCTGACCCAGGGGCCGTGTGAGGGCCTCGGTGCGTAGCCGCGCTACAAGCTGGCCCAACGCCCAGTCCTGGGCCAGAAGCGATTCCGTGAGTTGATCGAGCAATCGCGGGTCGCTGAGGGTTTGCGTGAAGTTCTGCTGCACCTCGGGTGACCGCACGGCGCGAGGGCGGTCGCTCAGGCCCGCGAGGGTTTCGCCGAGCCCGCACACGTGGGCCACGTAGGCCTCGACAGGCGTGGTGGCGCCTGACGGACACTTGGCCCACGCGTTCACCGCCCGCGCCGCCACCATGGGGAGGATGCGGCTCTGCTCGGCAGGGCTCGCGTGCTCGATGGCGGCCAGCGTGTCGGCCACCAGGGAATCTTCCGCCGCAGACGGCAGGCCCTTGTGGCCCGCGCCGGCCTGTCGGACGGCGAAGCGGGCGAGTGTGTCGATCGCCACGGCGGGCACGTGGCGCACGACGGGCCGCAGCGGGTCGCTCACGCCACCCTGGCCACCGCTGAACACCTCCTGAAGCTCGGCCATGGACCCCACGAACAGGGCAGGGCGCCCCGCGTCCGTGAGGGCCGACAGGGTGGCCTGCATCTCGTTGCCCAGGTCGTAGCGGTTGGTGCCCAGGCTGAGGCGCACGACTGGCGTGGCCACCACGCCGGGGGCCTGCGTGGCGAGTTGCACGAAGCCCTTGGTGTTGATGAGAGGAGGCAACAGGCGGCCGAAGGTGGTGCCGAACTCGCGTCCCACGGTGGCCAGGGCCGTGAGTGCATATTGCTGGAGGATGGGCTGCGCCGTGGCCATGGCCACGGAGACGTTGCCCATCAGGAGTTCAATGGTTTCCCGTGCCCATGCGGAGTGGGCTGGGCCGACGAGGTCGGGCGCCGGCTGAACGGGCTCGAGGTGCTCGGACACCGGCTTGTAGAGCTTTGCCAGATCGGCGTTGATCTGAACGGCAGGGAGAGAACTCTGGATGTCGCGTGCCAGTTCATCGAGCCGCTCCAGCTCGGCGACGAACGCGGCCTCGCGGCTTGGCGCCATGGGAGCCGCCTTCACGCCCAGCGTCGCTCGCACCACGGCCTCGCCCGTCTTCTTGTCCACTTCCGGCTCGGCGATGTGGGTCATGTCGCTCAGCGACGAAAGCCGCCGGAACACCGGCAGCAGCACGCCGCGTGCGTCACGCGGCAGCCGCACGAGTTCCACCGCGAGCACGATGGCCGCATCTCCCTGCACCTGGCCGCTCACGGCGGACACACCGTCGCGGCCCTCGGGCGACACGCACCCCTCGAAGCTCGTGCCACTGGAGGCCACGTGCACGTCGATGGGAGAGAACACATCGCCCACGATGCGTCCGAGCTGGCGTAGTGCTGCCATTGGTTCGTCGTCGGCCCACACTCGGGGTGAGTCAGTCTGTGATTCAGATGCCACAGTGTTTCCCCTTGAGACGTTTCCGTAAGCTTACTGGCTCTCCAAGGAGCGAATCCCGTGCCACAAAGCTCGGTGGAGCCACACATCGAGGCACGCACGGCACTTACAGCAGTCTCCCGACCCCGTGTGGGTTGAGTTGGCCCAGGTTGAGTTGGGTGTTGCAGTTGAGTTTTCGGCCGGGTTCGTCTACGATATGATGGAACTCAACCCCCATCGTTCCGAGGAGCCAGGGATGCCCATGAAGATCGATGCCATTCGCTTCAGCGCGGGTTCCGAGCAGGGCCCCCTCCGCACGTCGCTCCATGTGGCCGACATCCCTGCGCTCAAAGAGCAGGAAGCCGAGCAGCTCCCCCTGGTCTACGTGGTGGCCAACCAAGTCGTCCCGCGCATCGGCGAGTTGGGCGGCGCCGTGCGGCCGCCTGCCAGGAAGAACCCACACAAGGGCCTCGCCAGGCTCGTGCTGCGTAAGGAAGGCATCCCCGTCGTCAAAGGCTCCTACCGCGCCGCAGGGCAACTCCGCCGAAGCGTGAACACACTGCTCCGGAACGCCGACGAGGCCGATGACCGCAACCTCTTCATCATCGGCGCCGCACACAGCGTCTTTGAGGAACTCTGGGGCCAGGCCATCGAGCCACCGACGCCCCGCGCGGCAGCCACTTCGGGCGCCTCGGACAGAAGCTCGCAGCGGCCCCGGCTGCTCGCGCTGCTCGACGACCACGAGGCGCCACCCGAGCTACAGAAAAGCTACGTGGGTTCGGCCCCGTGCGTACACCTCGTGCACCTGCTCATCCTGCGGGCGGGAAAACACAACGACCCCGTGCTCATCCAGGGCGATACAGGCACGGGCAAGGAAATCGTCGCTCGCGAAATCCACAACCACAGCTCGCGCAAGGCCATGCCCTTCATCCCGGTGAACTGCGGCGCGATCCCCGGCGAGCTGCTGGAATCCGAGCTGTTCGGCCACGAGAAGGGCGCCTTCACGGGAGCCGTATACGCCAAGACGGGACTCTGGAAGACGGCAGACAGGGGCACCCTGTTCCTCGACGAAATCGCCGACCTGCCCTTCAGCCAGCAGGTGAAAGTGTTGCGGGCCATCGAGACCGGCGAGATCCGTCCCGTGGGAAGCACCGCCATCGGCCACGCCCACCCGCGCATCATCGCCGCCACCAACCGCGACCTGTACGCCATGGTGCAGGCCGGCCAGTTCCGCGAAGACCTCTACTACCGCCTGCGCACCTTCCAGATCGCCACGCCGCCGCTCCGTGACCACCCCGAGGACATCCCGCTCCTGGCGGAGCACTTCTGGCGCAGCATCACCAAGCACAACACGGCGTCTCTCCCTCGCGCCATCCGGCAACGGCTCCGCGACTATCCCTGGCCGGGCAACGCCCGGCAGCTCCGCACCGTGCTGGCGAGCATGCACAGCCTGTTCGGCGTGCACCGCCTCGACTGCGAACGCCTCGAGGAGGCCTACCAGTCGCTCAACCGCACGTCGTCCGTCACCAGCGGCCCGCTGGCGGCGCCCGCTCGCGGCACATCAGCTCGCCTCCACCGCACCGAGTGCCTGCGTCATCTGAAGCGCGCCGACGAGGTGCTGCGTGCCTTCGAGGTGGCCGTGCGGCCCATCGTGGGACGCGAGGCCAGCCCAGAGGCCGTGGGACCGGCGCGAGAGCAGCTTCGCCACCACCTGGACGAGCTGGACATGCTGTGCCTCCGCCCCTTGCTCTTCTTCAGCGCCACCACGTTCGAGGCCGTGCGCGAGCTCAAGGCCGAGCTGAACGCCTTCCTCGATGTGGCCGGGCCCCCCATCGCCGAAGCCAAGAAGCTGTGGCGCAAGCAACTGGCCAGCCGCTTCAAGCAGGTGCATGCCCGCACGGCCACCGAGGTGCACCGGCTGCTCCAGGGCCTGTGAAAGACACGCGCCGAGGAGTGAAAGTGAGAGTGAGAGTGAAGGGGTAGGAGGACGGCCCCAGCCATGCACTCTTGCACGCGCTCTTGGCTTCTATCTCCCCTTCCGCCTTCACCTTCACTTTCACTTTCACCTTCACTTCCACCTTCACTTTGACCTTCACCTTCACTTCCTCTATCATAGGTTGCCCACATGGGCTGCCCACCGTGGCCAGCGAGAACATCTCATCATCGGGGGGAAGACATGTCGCAGAAGCCGTTCGTCGTCTCCGTGCGCGCGCTCGTCGTCGACGGCGAGGGCCGGTGCCTGATCATCCGCCGCTCCGACGACTCTCGCTGGAACCCCGGCAAGTGGGACCTGCCCGGCGGCAAGCCCGACCCCGGCGAGCAGATCGGCGAGGCGCTCCTCCGCGAGGCCCGCGAGGAGACCGGCCTGGACATCGAGCTCACACGCTCGGCCGGGTGCGTGGAGTGGGAGCTCGACACGGTGGTGGTCGTGTGTGTGTTCCTCGAGGCCCGCGTGCTCGGCGGAGCGCTGCGCACCAGCGACGAACACTCCGCCCACCGCTGGATCGCGCCCGACGGGCTGTGCACGGCCGGCCTGTGCGAGGAGTTTCTCCCTGTCCTGCGTTCGTACGGCGCACGCGCGTGAAGACTGAGAAGAGAACACGCTCAAACCAGACGAGTGAAAGTGAGAGTGAAAGTGAAGGGGAATGGGGAAGACCGCAGCTTGCGCTCTTGGCTTCTCTGTGCCCTTTCAATTTCACTTTCACCTTCACCTTCACTTCCTAAAGGAGGGTGTGTGTGATGGCGAAGAAAGCAGACCCCAAAGAGAACATGCTGCGGCGCGAGCAGGAGCAGATCGAACGCTACCGCGAGGTCGAACGCCCCCGCTACAAGACCTATGCCAAGACGCTCCAAGGCATCCTGAGCGGTATCTGTGACGAGTGCCGCATCGAGGGCATCGTGCAGGCGCGCGCGAAAACCGTGGCCAGCTTCGCCGGCAAGATGGTCCGCCGCCGCAAGCGCACCGACGACGCTCTGCACACCTTCACCGACCTGGCCGGCGCGCGGGTGATCGTGAACACCCAGGCCGAAGTGGCCCGGATCGGCAAGGAGATTCGCGCCCACTTCAAGATCGACGAGCCCAACAGCCAGGACGTGGGCGAGCGGCTGAAGGCCGCCGAGTTCGGCTATCTCTCCGTGCACTACATCGTGCAGGTGGACCGGCCGAAGATTCTCGGAACGAAGGTGCCGCTCGACCAGATCGAGGACCGCAAGGCCGAAATCCAGGTGCGCACCTTCGCCCAGCACGTGTGGGCCGCCATCGGCCACGACCGCGTGTACAAAAGCGAGTTCCGGGTGCCCCAGCGATGGCTCCGGGAGTACCATCGCGTGGCCGCCCTGCTCGAAGAGGCCGACGTGCAGTTTGGCCGCGTGATCGAGGGCCTCGACGCCTACAAGCTCAACTACGGCGCCTACCTAAACAAGGAACAGATGGCCGACGAGATCGAAAAGTGGTCGGTCATCATGCGCAACGAGGACGACGACGACAAGCGGCCCGGCCACGCCCTGCGCATCGCCCGCATCGCTCGGGCCGCCGCCGACTGGCCCACCGTGGTCGACGTGCTCACCCCCTTCGCCAAAGACGACAAGGACTACCGCGACAAGCCCGCCATCTGGCTCGAGCTCGGCCACGCCCTCTGCCACGCCCACTGCGGCGATGCTGACGCCGAGACGCGCAAGCTCGGCCGCAGGTACCTCACACAAGCAGGGCGCCCCGACGAAGTAGACCTTGCCGCCCCGCCCTGCCAGGACGATCCCGACACGGTGCGTGCCGAGGCCCTCGCCCAGCTTGCCTGGTCGCATCGCCACGATGTGGCCGAGGACGAACTCACCCGCACCCTCTACCGCAAGGCCTTCCACTGCGACCCGTCCAACCCCTACCACTTCACATCCTACCTCGAATACGAAATCCATCTTCGCGGCGACAACATCAGCGAGATTATGGCCCCCGCCATCCTGGCCGCGATCGCCACCTGCCGCGCCCATGCTGATGCCGGCATCGAGCTGCCCTGGGCCTACCTGACGATGGGCAAGCTCTACCTGCTCCTCGGCCGGCCGTACGACAGCCTCGCCGCCTACGCCAAGGCCGTCCACCTGCGCCTCGACAAGGACACGTGCCTGTCCGAGGATGCCTACCAGGCCGCAGAGCTGTCGCTCAAGCTCCTCAACCCCGGCCGCCCCCTGCCGCGGGAGTACGAATGGGCGCGCCAGCTTCTGCTCCTCGGCCGCGCCTCGTGCGCCTCGGCCAAAGACCATCTGGCCCCACTCGTGCGCCGCAAGCCACCGTACCGCGAGCCCGTGCTCATCATCGCCGGCGGCGCCAGCGCCGAACTCGAGCAGGAGATGAGGCAGTACACCCCCCACCTGCGCAGCAGCCTGGAAGGCTTCGAGGGCACCATCATCTCCGGCGGCACCCGCTCGGGAATCCCCGGCATCGTCGGCAGCATCGTCGCCAGCATGCGCCGCAAAGGGAATAACGGGACCACACTGATCGGCTACCACCCGCCGCATCCGCCCATCCACGTGTCGCTCGACAAGCGCTACGACGAGCGCATCCAGGTGGCCGAAGGCGACGACTTCTCGCCCGCCGAACCCCTCCAGTGCTGGATCGACCTCATCGCCGCCGGCGTGGACCCCGCCAACGTGCGCGTGCTCGGCGTGAACGGCGGCAACATCGCCGCCTTCGAGTACCGCCTCGCCCTCGCGCTCGGCGCCACCGTGGGCGTCATCGAATCCAGCGGCCGAGCCGTCGCCGACCTACTCCCCGACGTCGACTGGTGGGACGCGAAGAATCTCCTGTGGCTTCCGCTGGACAAGGACGTGATCCGCGCCTTCGTGTGCCAGAAACCCTCCACCCTCACCCCCGCGGCCCTCGACCGCGCCGCCCGCGCCGTGCACGAGGCCTTCGTGGCCGACAAGCTCAGCGAGCGCAGCGCACCCTCCGTCCAGCCGTGGCCATCGTTGCGGGACGATTTCAAGGAATCCAACCGCGGCCAAGTGGCCTTCGCCGAGGAGGTGCTTCGCAGCGTCGGCTATGCCGTGCGCAAGGCCACGCCAGGAGCCGACGTACCCCATCCGCGCTTCACCGACGCTGAGATCGAGAAGATGGCCAGACTGGAGCACGGCCGCTTCGTCGTCGAACGCCTCGGACAGGGATGGCGCTTCGGCCCGCACAAGGACGAGGCCAACAAGGTGAGCCCGTTCCTCGTCCCCTGGGCCGACCTGAGCGACAACGTGCGCGAATACGACCGCGAGGCCGTGCGCAACTACCCCAACATCCTGGCCGAGGCCCGACGCGAGATCCACCGCATCCGCAAGGGTCGCTAGACCCCACACTCACCGTGCACAGGGAGACCCCATGAAGACCGTCGTCGTCGCCGGAGACCTCATCTGGGACAACAACCTGGTGAACCAGCCCACCCTGCCCATCCACCACCACGAGGCATTGGCCACCACCGTGCTTCATGAGCGCGACGGCGGTGCCTGGTATCTGCGCGACATCGTCGCCCTGGCCTGCGGCAAGATGAGCGACATCCAGATTCACGGCCACGTCTCGCTCCCGAAGAGCAAGCGCACCCTGAAGGACTGCGTGGGCCAGGCCCACCAGGTGTGGGCGCTGCACGACAAGGAGCGCGGCGACAAACCCCAGGTGTGGCGCATCAGCAAGTTCCTCGGCTGCCAGAACCCGCCCGAAGGCTCGGCGCCCGTGCCGCTGGAATGCGAACCGCCCGACCCCGACCTGCTCGTCCTCGACGACATCTGCCTCGGCTTCCGCGACCACCCCAAGCACTGGCCCGCTGCGCTCCAGCCCGGCGGCAAGCCCAAGCACATCGTCCTCAAGACCTCCTCCACGCCCACCCAGGGCCGCCTGTGGGCCACGCTCCTGAAGAAGCACGCGAACCGGCTCACCGTCATCGTCTCCGCCTCGTTGCTCCGCACCCGCGGTGCCGACATCTCCCAGGCCCTCTCGTGGGACAAGACGATCGAGGACACGGTGCGCGAGCTCACCACCGGCATCTCCAGCCACGACCTCGCCCGCTGCCGCCGCGTGATCGTCCACTTCGGGACGGAGGGCGCCGCCAGCTTCACCCGGTGTCGTCCCGCATGGGAGAAAGTCAGGTCTCTGCACCCGCGGGCCACCTTCGAGCGCTTCCTCTATCACCCGGAGGAGACGGAGAACGCCTGGCGGGCACGCCGGCCGGGCCGCACCTTCGGCTGCTCGTCCCTCCTCGCCGCCACGATGGCGCGACACCTGCTCGCGCCGGAGTCCTACCCCCTGTTCATCGCACTCGGCCGCGGCCTCGCCGCCGTGCGTGCCGCCCACCAAGTAGGCGGTGGGGCAGGGGACGAGGACTTCGACTCCGACGCGGCCCACAGCCAAGTATCGGCCATCCTCCACCCGCCGAAGGCAGACGACAAGTCGAAGCGCGAGGAGCCGGCGGCAGTCTTCTGTAGCGCTTTCCCCCACGCCATCCTCGACGACCCCGTGCAGGTCAAGCGGCCGGCCGGCCACTCCGACCTGCTCGCCGACCTCACGGGCAAGGGCCTGGAGTATGTGACGGCCAAGGCCACGGAGATCGTCGTCGACGGTCTCAAGGACGGCCTGAGCCTGGCCCCCAAGGCGCGCTACGGCAAGTACATGACCGTCGACCGCGAGGAGATCGAGCGCATCAACGCCGTACGCAACCTGATCATCACCTACCAGAACAGCCCCGCCGACTTGCGGCCCTTCTCCATCGCCGTCTTCGGCCCGCCCGGCTCCGGCAAGTCCTTCGCCATCAAGCAGCTTGCCGACGAGCTGTTCGGCAGAAAGGGCTCCACCTTCGAGTTCAACCTCTCCCAGCTCCGCTCGCCCGAGGAGCTGCACCGGGCCTTCCACCGCGTGCGCGACGTCTCCGTGCAGGGAAAGATCCCCCTCGTGTTCTGGGACGAGTTCGACTCCGACAAGCTCGACTGGCTGCGCCATTTCCTCGCGCCCATGCAGGACGCCGAGTTCCAGGAAGGCGAGGCCGTCCATCACCTGGGCAAGGCCATCTTCGTGTTTGCCGGCGGCACGTGTGAGACCTTCGAGGCCTTTGTCGAAAAGGGCAAGGAGCAGGCACAGACTGACGACAAAGAGGCAGCGGAAGAGGCCAAACAGAAGAAGGTGCCCGACTTCATCAGCCGTCTGCGCGGCTTCGTTAACGTCAAAGGTCCCAACCCCACCGGCATCGCCGACAATCCCGACAAGACCAACCTGGAACAGGACGAGGCCGCCGCACAGGACGACCCCGCGCACATCATTCGCCGCGGCATCATCCTGCGGGTCACCCTCGAGATGACGTGCCCGCAGATCATCGACCCCAGGACGAAGAAGGCCGCCATCAGCGCTGGTGTTGTCCGTGCCTTCCTGCGCACCCGCAAGTTCCTGCACGGAGCGCGGTCGCTCACGTCGGTCGTCACCATGAGCGCGCTCAGCGGCAAGCGACACTTCGACGTGTCGTCCCTGCCGCAGGACGACCTGCTGAACCTCCATGTCCTGTCGCCGGACTTCATGGGGCACGTGCGCCAGGGCCAGCTCCACCTGCACATCCTCGAGGCACTCGCCGAAGCGTGCCACGAGGCCTGGATGGAGCAGAAGAAGAAGGACGGATGGCGGTACGGCGACCCGCGGGACGACAAGAAGAAGCTGCACCCGCTGCTCAAGCCCTACGCCGAGCTGGACGAGGAAGGCAAGGAGGGCAACCGACGCACGGCCCGCGTCACCCAGGCCAAACTGCTCGACGTGGGCTACACGATCCGCCCGCGCCGCACGAGCTCGAAGAAGCCGCCACCGAAGATCACCAAGACCGTCCGCGACAGGCTGGTGCGCATCGAACACGACGTGTGGCTGCGGGACCATCTGCTCCGCGGATACGACTACGCGCCCAATACGAACGAGGACCTCCTCCTGCACCGCGACGTGTGCCCCTTCGACCGGATGCCCCCGGAGGACAAGGCGCTCGACGAGGCCATCGCACGCAGGATCGAGCCCGTCCTCCAGGCCAACGGCTACGAGTTGATCAAGGTGGATCGCCCGGCTCGTGCTCGCAGCTCGCGCTGACGGGGGCCCGCCCGCAGCGCGATGCGCGCCGACCACTCGCGGACGGCGGGTCGGGCGGGGGGTGACAAACGCGTGGCATGTGGCGGCCAGACGGCCCGTTCGCTGCGGAACGGCGGCCCTTGTCACTGTCCTGCCCACGTACTTTGACCTGCTGTTCGCCGGCGCACAGGGATTCGCGCAGGTGTCCGTCGCCGCTCGCTCTCCACCCCTCCAGTTCGACGTCGGCAGTCAGAGCCTTCCGCACAGCGAGGGGGTTTCCGCCCTCCTGGCGGAATGCCCTATGTATATGCAGCACCAATCATTACAGAGTTTGCTTTTCGCCGCTCTGCCCGCGCGGGTCGTGGGTGGGCGACATTGTGTGTGAAATTCTGAACGGCGGGCTTGACAACCGCGCGGTTGGTGGTATAATAACACGTGAAAAAGATAACAGTGCTACGGCGTTCACGGCAGGCCAGCAGCTACTTGTGAACAGGAGCCCCAAGTGCCATCGCACAAGAGCATCGGTCGACTCAGCCTCTACCGGAGCATCCTCAACCGCCTGCTCCGCGACGGGGTCAACAGCCTCTTCTCACACGAGCTGGCGTCCCTGGCAGGGGCCACCCCGTCGCAGGTGCGGCGCGACCTCATGGTCACTGGCTACACGGGCAGCCCGGTGCGCGGCTACGACGTCCGCGACCTACTGGCGAGCATCGGCCGCTTCCTGGACGCACCCGAGTCCGAGGGCGTGGCACTGGTCGGCGTGGGCAACCTGGGACGCGCCATCATGGCCTTCTTCACGGGGCGGCGGCCCAGCCTCACCATCCAGGCCGCCTTCGATCGCGACCCGTACAAGGTCAACCGAGTGATCCATGGCATCCGCTGCCATCCGATGGAGGACCTGGAGTCCGTGCTGGTCCGGGAACACGTCCGCGTGGCCATCATCACCGTGCCAGCCATCGAGGCGCAGGACATTGCTGACAGGCTCTGTCGCGCCGGGGTGAAGGGCATCCTGAACTTCGCGCCCGTGCGGCTCCGGGTGCTGCCGAGCGTGTTCGTCGAGGACGTGGACGTGACCATGTCGCTCGAGAAGGTGGCCTACTACTCGCGGCAAGGCAATCGAGCAGAAGGGATCTGAACCGTGGTGAAGACGGAGGTCGAGCCCATCCTCAGGAACTATCCGGACGCGCGACGCGATGCGCTGATCCCCATCCTGCAGGAAGTGCAGGAGGTGAACGGCTACCTGTCGCGCGACGCCATCGTGCAGATCGGGCGCCACCTGGGGCTGCCCGCCAGCAAGGTGTATGGCGTGGCGACGTTCTACAACCAGTTTCGCTTCCACCCCTTGGGCAGACACCACATTCAGGTGTGCCGTGGCACCGCGTGTCACGTGAAGGGCTCGGCGGCGGTGCTCGACGAAGTCGAACGCACCCTCGGTATCCAGGCGGGAGAGACCTCCCGCGACGGGATGTTCAGCCTCGAGGTGGTCGCGTGTGTCGGTGTGTGCGGGCTCTCGCCCGTGATCACCATCAACGGCGAATACCACACGGGCGTGACGGCGCAGGGAATGAAGGCCATCCTGAACTCGTGTCGCAGAGAGGCAACGGACGATGGCAATGGTGCTTGACGAACGATGCTGCGAGGCGTGCTGGCACTCGCCCACGCGCCCGTGTCCCCAGTTGATTGAGTGTCTGCTCGACGGCCCGCTGTGCCACGAGAGCGAGGCGTGCGCCATCCGACGCCGCGAGAGCGGCGCCCGGCAGCGCCGCGAGACGGTCGCCCGGCCCGCGATCTTCGTCGGCGCCGGCACCTGCGGCCTCGGCGCCGGCGCCGGCAAGACCCTCGACGCCGTGCGCAGCTACCTCGACGAACGCAACATCGCCGCCGACGTGATCGAGGTGGGCTGCATCGGCCTGTGCGCGGCCGAGCCCATGCTCGACGTGCAACTGCCCGGCCGCACGCGGCTGGCGTTCATGCACGTGACCCACGGCAAGGTGGCCGGCGTGCTCGACGGCGTGTTTGCCGGCGACGCCACCGGGGGCCAGGCCCTCGGCCAGCACCGCGGCGATGGCCTCGAGCCCTGGGCCGATGTGCCCTACGTGGACGAGCACCCCTTCTTCGGCCCCCAGACTCGCTGGGTGCTGGCCAACTGCGGCGTGATCGACCCGGCCCAGCTCGATGAGTATATCGCCCGCGGCGGCTACCGCGCCTTCTCGCGGATGGCGCGCACCATGACGCCGGCCGAGGCGTGCAAGGTCGTGGCCGACAGCGGCCTGCGGGGCCGTGGGGGAGGGGGCTTCCCCACCGGGCGCAAGTGGCAGTTTGCCCTCGGCACATCGGCCGAGCAGAAATACCTGGTGTGCAACGCCGACGAAGGCGACCCCGGCGCGTTCATGGACCGCGCCGTGATCGAGGGCGACCCGCACCGCCTGCTCGAAGGCATCGCCATCGCCTCCTATGCCATCGGCGCCACCAAGGCCTACATCTATATCCGTGCCGAGTATCCGCTGGCCATCCGCCGGCTGGAGAAGGCCATTCAGCAGGCCGAGGCGCTGGGCCTGCTCGGCCACGACATTCTCGGCAGCGGCTTCAACCTCGGCGTGGTGATCAAGCAGGGCGCCGGCGCCTTCGTGTGCGGCGAGGAGACGGCCCTGCTCCACAGCATCGAAGGCAAGCGTGGCATGCCGCGTCCGCGGCCGCCGTTCCCGGCGGTGAGCGGCGCCTTCGGCAAGCCCACGGTTATCAACAACGTGGAAACCCTCGCCAACGTGCCCGGCATCCTCGACCGGGGCGCCGAGTGGTTCAGCGCCGTGGGCACCGACGGCAGCAAGGGCACCAAGGTGTTTGCGCTTTCGGGCAGGGTGGAGCTCACGGGCCTGGTGGAAGTGGCCATGGGCACCACGCTGCGTGAAGTGGTGTTCGACATCGGCGGCGGCGTGCCGAACGGCAAGGCCTTCAAGGCCGTGCAGATCGGCGGTCCGTCGGGCGGCTGCATCCCCGCCCAGCACCTGGACATCGAGATCGACTACGAGAGCCTGAAGGCCGTGGGCGCCATCATGGGTTCCGGCGGCTTGGTGGTGATGGACGAGGGCACGTGCATGGTGGACCTCGCGAAGTTTTTCATGGACTTCATCCAGCGCGAGAGCTGTGGCAAGTGCATCCCGTGCCGCGAGGGCACGAAGCGGATGCTCGAGATACTCCAGCGCATCACGTCGGGCCGCCGCAGCGAGGACGGCGAGGCGGCTCTCGAGCGGTTCAGGGGCGTCCTCGCCCTGGGCCACCTGGCCGAGGTGATCCGCGACGCGAGCCTGTGCGGCCTGGGGCAGACCGCGCCGAACCCGGTGCTGAGCACGCTGCGGTGGTTCCGCGACGAGTACGAGGCGCACGTCTACGACCGCTGGTGCCCGGCCGGCGTGTGCCGCGAGCTCGTGGGCGCCCCCTGCCAGAACACCTGCCCGCTCGGCACCGAAGTCTGGCGCTACGTCGCCCATGTCGCGCGCGGCGAGTACAGCGACGCCTACCGTGTCATTCGTGAGGCCAACCCGTTCCCGTCGATCTGTGCCCGCGTGTGCCACCACCCCTGCGAGAACAAGTGCCGCTGCGGCACCACCGGCGGCGAGCCCATCGCCGTGCGGACGCTCAAGCGCTTTGTGGTGGACCGCGTGCCGCCCGAGGCCTACGTGCCGGAGGTCCGGCCGGCGACGAGCGACGCGCCCCGCATTGCCGTGGTGGGAGCCGGGCCCGCCGGTCTGACGGCTGCCCACTGCCTGGGCGCCATGGGCTACCGCGTGACGCTCTTCGAGCGCGAGGCCGAGCCCGGCGGCATGCTCGTGGCGGCCATCCCCGAGTACCGGCTGCCACGGGACATCTTGCGCAGAGAGATCCACGCCTTGCTCAACGCCAATGTCGAGTTGCGGTGTGGCCAGGCCCTGGGCCGCGACTTCACCCTGGACGATCTGCTGGGCGAGCAGCGCTACCAAGCCGTCTACCTGGCCCTCGGCTCGCACGAGAGCCGCACGCTCGGGGTGCCGGGCGAGGATCTCGAGGAAGGGGTGATCCCGGGCATCCAGTTCCTCAAGGCCCATAACCTCCACGGCCAGGCGTTGTCGCGAGGGCGGGTGGGCATCGTCGGCGGCGGCAACTCGGCGGTGGACGCGGCCCGCGTGGCGGTGCGCCAGCACGGCGTGGAGAGCGTGACCATCTTCTACCGGCGCACGCGGGCCGAGATGCCGGCATACCAGGAGGAGATCGAGGCCGCGCTGGGCGAAGGGGTCGTCCTGACGCCGCTGGTTGCGCCCGTCGAGATCCTCTCGCGCGACGGCTGCGTCTCGGCCGTCCGGTTCATCGCCAACCGGCTGGGCGACCGCGACGCCTCCGGGCGCCAGCGGCCTGTCCCCGTCCCGGGATCGGAGCATGTGGTGGAGCTCGACACGCTCATCGCGGCCATCGGCGAGCAGCCCGAGGCCGATGGGCTGTCCGACCTGACCCTGACGCGCCGCGGTCTCCTGATGACCCATCCCGACACCTCCGCCACCAGCCGCCGCGGCGTGTTTGCCGGCGGCGACCTGGCCACGGGCCCCAACACGGTGGTGGACGCCATCGCCGCGGGGAAGAAGGCGGCGGGGGCGATCGCCGACCACCTGGCCGGCAGGGCGCGCGGGCCCGCACCCAGGGTCAAGCTGCCCACCACGTACGTCGAGCCGGTGGAGGTGGAGGAGCAGGAAGGCGAGCCCATCCGGCGCGTCGAGCCGCCGCAGTTGCCGGCCGAGCGCCGTGTCGGCAGCTTCGCGGAGGTGGAGTTGTGCATCTCCGAGAGCCGCGCCCGCGCCGAAGCGCGTCGGTGCCTGCGGTGCGACCTGGACTTCACCAGGCCCTTGTGATCCGTACCCGCTGACCAGGAACGCCAAGGAAGAGCCATGATCGCCATCGAAGTCAACGG
>JADHXT010000222.1 GCA_016782825.1 Candidatus Brocadiia bacterium
GGGCGCCAGCGGCGTCTCGCCGTCTCCGCCCACCACCTTGCCGCTGCCGGTGAGGACGAACACCTCGTGCTCCCACGGATGCGCGTGGTGCGGCGTGTGGCCGCCCGGGGCGATCTCGAAGTGGCGCATGGCAAAGTGGGGGGCGCCGTCGTCCTGTGTGATGATCCAGCGAATCTGCACGCCCTTCGCGCCGTCTTCCACCTCGGTGGCTGGCACGTCGGTGTAGTGGCGGACCTTCATCGCAATCTCCCTCGATGAGTGGGGTGGGGTCGGCGGGTTCCTGCTTCCAGCATCCGGCGTGGGCCAGGCGCGCTCAGAGATGCTTCTTGATCTGCTCGAGGAGCTGGCGGGAGAGCGCCTTGTCGCCGGTCATGCCCACGCGGATGCGGATGCGGGTCTTCCGGTCGCCCAGCTTCTTGGTCTCGACGACCACCCGCTTGCCCTTGTCCGTGTAGCCGTCCACCAGGCCCTTCTTCTCATCGAGCTCGTTGAGTTCCACCTGCCACTTGTGGTCGAGCAGGGCCTGAGCCGCGGCGCGGTGCACGCGGTAGATAGGCTCGGGGATTTCCTCCTTGAGCCAGCCGGCGCTCCACACGATGGCGCCCGTGCCCAAGGCCGCGCCGCCCACGATCAGCAGCGGGCAGCCGGCCAGAGGCAGGGTGAGTGCGAGCGCAAGAACCAGACGCAGAGACTTGCTCATAGTGTGCTTTCCCGTTCGGGGGCTATCGACAGGGGATTGACCAATTATTATACGCGAACAACTTCGCGCCTCAAAATGGGGACAGCGCTACGGCGCGTCCGCTGTGCGGCGGGAGAGCGCATGGGCGATCGGCCGCGTGGCAGGGTAGAGCTGCTGAAAGAGGCCGAACAGCTCGTTGTAACGAGGCGCGTTCGCGGCCGACGGCTCCACGAGCCGCGCGTGATTGCCCGCCCACGCCACGGCCGCTGCGGCCTCGAACGATGGATACAGGCCCGCTCCGAGCCCGGCGAGCAGGGCGGCGCCCAGCGAGCTGGTTTCCTGAAACTCCAGGACCGCCAGCGGGCGCTGAAGCACGTCGGCCTTGATCTGGTTCCACAGGGCGTTCTTCGTGCCGCCGCCCACGGCTCGGATCTCGCTTACGGCGGTGCCCGCTACCTGCTCGATGGAGTCGATGACCATGCGGAGGCCGAAGGCGGTGCCCTCGAACACGGCGCGGGCCAGGTCGGCGCGGGTGGTGGCCGTGGAGAGGCCGAAGAAGGAGCCGCGAGCCTGCGGGTCCCAGAGGGGCGTGCGCTCGCCTTGCAGGTAGGGCAGGTAGAGCAGGCGGCCGCTGCCGGGCTCGGCGCTCTCGGCGAGAGCGGTCATGGCCTGGATGCCGTCGCTGCCGCTCTGGCCGAGCAGCTCCCTGAGGAACCACTCGACGGACACGCCGCTGGACGTGGTGGTGCCGATGGGCAGCCAAGCGTCCTTGGGGATGTACGCGCAGTTCACCCAACGCCTGTCGGGTGTCGGCTGGGCGACCGGCACTGCCACGCAGTCGGTGGAGCCGGCCACATAGACGACGGCCGACGAATCCACGGCGCCGCAGGCGAAGGCCGAGGCGGGCACGTCGCCCGTGCCACAGGCCACGGGGGTGCCGGGCTTGAGGCCGGTGGCGTCGGCGGCGGCGCGGGTGACCGTGCCCACGATCTCGTGGGCCGCGGCGATGCGGGGGAGCCGCTGCACGTCGATGCCGAGGGTCTCGCACAGACCCTCGTTCCACCGCCAGGGATCGTGGATGTCCACCAGCCCCGACAGGGCGACCATGGCGGGGTCGGCGGCGAACTCGCCGGTGAGCCACGCGGAGATGGCCGTGTTGGCCGGGGCGAAGCAGTGGGTGCGGGCCGCGATGTCGGGCTGCTCGTCGCGGAGCCAGGCGATGCTGGTGACCGCGCACGTGCCGGGCGTGAGCACGTTGCCGATGATGTCCTGGTAGCGGTCGCGCGGGAGCAGGCGCTCGATGGCGTCCACCTGGGCCGTGCTGCGCCGGTCGGAGTAGAGCAGGGCGGGATAGAGGGGGCGTGCCTGTTTGTCGAGGGGCGTGATGCAGGGGAAGAGCACGCTGATGCCCACGGCGGACACGTCGGCCGGCTGCACGCCGGCCTCGGCGCAGGCCTGCTGGATGCCGGCCACCACGCCCGCCCGCCATCGCTCGGGCGGGCACTGCACCCAGTCGGGGTGGGGGGAGTCGTTCGGGTGCCTGGCGCGGCCGAGGCCGAGTAGCTGGCCGCCGGCGCTGGCGAGGCCCACTTTGACCCCGGAGGTGCCGATGTCGAGTCCGAGAAGGAGATCTGCCATACGCCGCACAGGGCTCCAAACCATGTGGTGCACGGCGAGGGCCGTGCTGAGAAAAGTCTAGCAGACGCAGGTGAACCTACGATGAAGCCAGGATGACATGCCTGTAATGTCCTGGCCGTTTCTTCTGTCGTAACGCTTCAGCCAAGTGAGGCCCTGCGGAAGGCACGGCAGCAGCATCTCGTCATTCCGAGCGGAGGCCGTCTCCCGACGGCCGAAGCCGAGGAATCTGGCCGGGACGACCGTGGATGTCGCGTCCCCAGCCCCCGCGGCCCGCGGGCCAGATTCCTCGGCTCCGCTCGGAATGACGGCGGGGTGCGCTTCGCGGAGCCTGCCCTGAGCCTTGCCGAAGGGGCGGCTGTGCCACACACATCCCATTCTGCTGAAGTGTCACCTTCTGTCTATGCCTCGTCGGTGATGGCGATTTTCCATACGCCGGGGGCGTGCTCGTGGAGCATCTTGATGCCTTCCTCCACGCGCTCGAGGGGCATGCGGTGGCTGATGATGGGGGCCACCTGCACCTTGCCCATGCTCATGAGCTTGAGGGCCGTCTTGTGGTCCCACGCGAAGCCCAGGGTGCCGAGCACGGTGAGTTCGTCGAGGGTCACCGACGTGAGGTCGAAGGGGTCCGTCGTGTTGCCCGACCAGCCGATGAGCAGGATCGTGCCGCCGCGGCGGGCGAGGCCCACGGTGGCGCCGAGGGTCTGCGGCAGGCCGCAGGCCTCCACCACCACGTCGGCGCCGATGCCGCCGGTGAGCTCCTGCACGGTGGCCTCGAGGTCTTCGGCGGTGGGGTCGAGGGTGTGGTGGGCGCCGAGCTGGGTGGCCACGTCGCGCTTGAAGGCCTCGGGCTCCGACACGAGCACCTCGGCCCCCTTGTTCAGGCAGTGCTGCATGGCCAGCACGCCGATGGTGCCGCAGCCGAGGAGGACCACGAAGTCGCCCAGCCTGGGGTTGGCGCGTTCGACGGCGTGGAGCGAGCCGCTCACGGGCTCGGCGATGGCGGCCTCGGCCCAGGGCAGGTTGGCCGGCTTGGGGTGGAGGAAGAAGGGGTCGGCGATCACATACTCAGCGAGCGAGCCGTTCACCTGGTGGCCGGTGATCTTGAGGTCGACGCACAGGTTGTACTTGCCGGCGAGGCAGGCGGGGCACTTCTTGCAGTTGAAGAAGGGCTCGACCACCACTTCGTCGCCCTCCTGCCAGCCGGTGACGCCCGGGCCGAGCTGGGCGACCACGCCGCTGCACTCGTGGCCGAGGATGATGGGCCACTGGATCATCGGGTGGTGGCCGGTGTAGCCATCCACGTCGGAGCCGCAGAGCCCCGTGACTTTCACGGCCACGAGCACCTCGTCGGCCTTCGGCTCGGGGACGGGCACCTCCTCGATGGAGATCGTTTCCCTGGCGGTGCACACGGCGGCTTTCATTGTGGCCATGGGGGCTCCTTCCTGCAATGCGGAGTGTGTGAGCAACCGTCACATTATAGCGTCGCTGGCAGACTTGTAAAGCATTAGCGCCAACACGGAGTTCATGACCCGAATCGACGCAGCACACGGCTCACGCGCTCGATGGTATCGGCAGTGAATGCCGTGAGCTCGGCTCGCACGCGCTCGGCCGGCTGACCGGTGAGGGCGGCGGCAAGCTTGGCGAGCCCGGCACGCAGATCGTTCTCGTGAGCCTGGGCGGCGGCCAAGTGGTCGCCCATGCCGTGGCCGGCGCGGACGGCCTCGGCCAACTGGTAGAACTCCCCGCTCGCGCACTCGGCCGGCAGGCCGTCAATGGCGCGTGGCAGCGGCAGGCACAGCGTGTTGCGCGGATTGCCGATGCTGGCGTGGGTGCATGCCGTAGGATCCAGGGCGCCCTCGCGCACCACGTGGGTGCAGGCCGACACGGTCATCCAGGCGTGGTGGGCGTCGCTGGTGCAGAGGGCGTCGGGGTCGTGCTGGCGGTCGCGGGAGAGACGCACGAGGTCGGCCGGGCTCACGGCGTCGAGCGGGGCGAGCAGCTCCTCGGCACGCTCGCAGCGGCGGAGCGTGTTGGCGACGGGCTCCTGGGCGCGGTAGGGGAGCATCTGGTCGAGGCGGAAGTGGTTGGAGCGCATGAGGGTGCCGTCGGCCACCTCGCGGTGGGCGAGGCGACGCGAGGTCATCTCCACCACCACGCCCTTCGCAGGCTCGGCGAAGAGGAAGATCATCCCACGGAAGCCGCCCGAGCCCCCGGCCACGCCCTTGGCCACGGCATCTTCGAGCACGGCGAGGGCCTCGTCGCAGCTCGACGCGCGCTCGGCCACCAGACGCAGCAGGTGGGTGCAGTTGAGGGCGCAGTCGTGCAACTCGTCGTCGGGGATGGGCGAGCCGGTGTTGTTGCCGCCGGCGAGAGCGCAGTCGCCGTGGAAGTGGGCGTAGCCCAGGGAGCCGATGTCGCGCGAGGCGAAGTGGCGGCCCCCGTCGTGCCGGAGACGGACAAAGGCGTCCTGCACGGTGGCGATCAGGTCGCGGTTCTTGTGCAGCAGCGTCACGCTCTCGCTCGACGCCGAGCCGGTGACGAGGGCCGACGTGCAGCCGCCCGCCTGGTTCCAGAAGCTGGAGCGGAGGGCGTTGAGGGCCAGCAGGTCGGTGGCGTCCACGCCCGCGGCCGACGCCATGGCCTCGGCCTCATCCAGCCAGGCCGGCGCGATGCGTTTCAGGCACGCCGCAAACCGTTGGGCGCGCTCCTCCAGCTCGCCGCGGCTCACGGGCGCGCGCCCGGCCACCTGGTGCATGAGCGCGAGACGAGCGCGCAGCGCGTCGGCCGCCAGGCTGCCGTGCAGGCGGCCCGCCTCGGCAGGATCGCTCGGAATGAGGACCAGCGTGCTCATGGCGCGGATTCTACGCGGGTGGGCTGGGGTAGTCAAGCACGCCAACTGACCGAGGTCGGGCTGTAACCGCGTTGTTTCGCTTGACATGGGGGCCGCATGCTGTTAAGATTTGCTGAGCTTCCTCGCCCCTCGAAACGCGAAAGGACGCAACACATGATGCGTGGCACGAAATCCCTCTGCGTGGTCCTGGTGGTGGGCCTGCTGGCTGCTTCGGGCTGCGTGCGGCGCGAGATCCGCCTCCTGACGACCCCTCCAGGTGCCATGGTCGAGATGGACGGCCAGTACATGATGACCGACCGTGAGGTGATCGACCGCGAAGGCGAGGTGATCGAGATCATCCGCCCCGTGCCGCGGGTGACCCCGATCACGCTGCCGTTCAACTGGTACGGCACCCACGAGTTCATCGTGCACAAGGACGGCTACGTGCGCCAGAAGCGCGTGGTGCACATGCGGCCGCCGTGGTATCAGCAGATCCCGATCGACTTCTTCGCCGATAACCTGATCCCCTGGACGATACACGACATCCGCACCGTGTCCTTCGACATGAAGGAGGCGAAATCGATCCGCGATGCCTCCAAGGAAGAGAAGGCCGCGATCAAGAAGGACCTTCTCCAGCGCGCCGACCAGTTCCGCACCACGGCCAAGGAAAAGGTGCCAGCGCCCGTGGCTGGCCCTCCCGCTCCTGAGGGCGGGCCGGCTCCGGCGCCTCCGGCCAAGCCCACGCCCAAGGCCAAGTAGCCCGCCTGCGCCATCGCGTCACAGGAGTCGGGCGGCGTGCTCATCGTTACCGTCACGCTCAACACGTCGGTGGACCGCACCGTCGCCGTGCCGGGTTTCGCCATCGGCACGCACCTCAAGGGCACCCTCGTCTCGTGCCAGCCTGCCGGCAAGGGCGTGAACGTGTCGCGCGGCCTCGCGGGCCTGGGCGTGCCGTCGGTCGTGGCGGGATTCGTGGGGCAGCGCGAGGCCACGTGGTTCCACGACAGCTTCGCCGACCTGCCGGCCACCGTGGCCCTCACCCCCGTCGATAGCTCCACCCGCACCTGCACCACTCTCCTCGACCCCACCAGTGGCACCGACACCCACGTGCGCGAGGCCGGGCCCACCGTGGGGCCGCACCACGTGGCC